>JAPPKP010000272.1:0-14921 GCA_028819955.1 Rhodospirillaceae bacterium
GTCGCGCCGGAGCGGCTGATCTTCTCCGGCGACGTCGAGATGGTGGTGGTGCCGGGCGCCGAAGGCGACTTCGGTGTGCTGCCGGGCCATTCGCTGCTGCTCTCGACGCTCAGGCCCGGCGTGATCGAGATCTACGAGAACGAGAAGCCGAAGGATCGCTACGTGGTCGCCGAAGGCTTCGCCGAGGTGACGGGCGAGCGCTGCACGGTGCTCTCCACCGAGGCGTTCGAGGCCGGCGCCATCGACCGCGCCCAGGCCGACGCGCGGCTCGAGCAGGCGCAGCTTCGTCTGCGCGATGCCGAGGGCGACGAGGAACGCGCGAAATACGAGCGCGAGGTCGAGCTCGCGGAGCTGCTCGCCGCCAACGCCGGCTAGGCCGACCGCAAAGCGACCGATCGCGTCTTCGGATCGAGTGCGAAAGCGCTCCGTCTCTCGCTCTCGATGCCCCGCGCACAACATGCAGCTTATCGGGTAAGCTGACTGCGTATACCGATGGGATCGGTCACATGCAGCTGACGAAGTACAGCGACTATTGCTTGAGAGCCCTCATCTATCTGGGTCTCAACCGCCACCGGCGCTGCACGATCCGGGAAATCGCCGACGCCTACGGCATCTCCGAGAACCACCTGACGAAGCTGGTCCATCAGCTGGGTCAGGAGGGCTACATCACGACGACCCGGGGTAGGAACGGCGGCTTGGAACTCGCGATGCCGGCGAGCGAGATCAACCTGGGAGAGGTTGTCCGCACCACCGAGGGGCACTTTCAGTTGGTCGAGTGCTTCGCCGGTCGGGAGAGGAACACGTGCCCCATCGCCGGGCCGTGCCGCCTGACCGGGGTCCTGGAGGAAGGCCTGCAAGCATTCTTCAACGTGCTCGATCGGTACACGCTGGAAGACATGCTGAAGCCGGCACCGGCGTTCCGGCGCATCTTCGCGGCCAGGGAAGAGCGCAGGTTGCTGTCATAAGGAGCGGCTGAGAGTGGGCTATATCGAGGCCGTTCGCGAGCTGCGAACTTCGTTACGAATCCCGTGCTGCGAAAGCCGAAACTGACGGCGGAAAAAAAGTGGGCTGCTCCCGGAGAACCGGGAGCAGCCAGTGCGCGGGAGGATCTAGGCCGTCATCATGGTCGGCGGCTGCACCTGTGTCATCAGGTCGTGGTCCCATTCGCCCTCGACGACCACGACGCCGAGACAGCCCAGTTGAACCGCCTCGATCAGGTTGTGGGAGAGGTACACGTAGGCGCCCGACTGCCGGAAGGTGTAGAGCGCCGCCCCGGCGGAGCCGCCGCGGATGAACCAGGTCTCCAGGCCCTCCGCCGGCGGATCGACAAAGGAGCCCTGCTCCCAGACATAGTCGCCGTGGCCGCCGATGAGGTGCGGCCTGGAATCCCGGTTCGCCTGGGAGTGGATGAAGAGCACCGACTCGCCCACGTTCGCCGTCATCGCGTTGTCGCCGGTGAGCGCGCCGACCCGGCCGTTCAGCACCACGTGCGTGGGCGTGAGCGTCTGCATCACGTCGAACATGTCGGCCATGCCCTCGGTGTGGTCGGCGTAGTCGATGAACTCACCGTCGGCGTCGCGCGGCACGTAGAAGTCCTGCTCGCCGATGTAATAGCCCCGGTCGTAGCGGAGCGGGTTGCCGTGGCGGTCCTTGAGGCCATCCCGCGGCAGCACCATCACCGCCCCGTTCATGCCGGAGACCACGTGGAAGGGGATCCATCGTTCCGCCCGGCGCGCAGTGATAGATGTAGGTGCCGGCTTTGGTCGCCTTCCAGCGCAGCTTGCACTGCTCGCCGGGCGAGATGAGCGTGAGCCCGCCGCCGCCGAGCGCGCCGGTCGACGCATGGAAGTCGATGTTGTGCTCGAAGATGTTGCTCGCCGGGTTCTTCAGCGTGAGCTCGATGTAGTCGCCCTCGTGGCAGATCATCAGCGGCCCCGGGATCGAGCCGTTGAAGGAGAGCGTGTTCAGCATGGTGCCGTCGTCGTCGATCTCCCGCTTGTCCTCGGTGGCGGTGAGCTCCACCTCGATGATCTTGGGGCCGTCCGTGGCAACCTGCTCGTGGGCCGGGACGAAGGGCGGAGCGACGAGTTCCTGCTTGACCCTGGGCAGGCCGCTGACGTCCGCCTCGCTGGCCGAAGCCACCATGACCGGGGTTGCGGCCGAGGCAGCGCCGAGTGCGCCGCCCATCTTCAGAACGTCACGCCTGTTCACGTGTAGCATGGCTGCATTCTCCTGATCCGCTATTGACTCATCGCATGGAATCGATGCGCCCGAACGCGGGTCGGCCCGGCAACCAGCCCATTCGAAAGGCCACCGAGACGACCCGTGGGCACCTAAAGATGTATTCTGAATGAAGGTTCTTAGCGGTCAAGCCGGTTGTGAATTTATTTCCAGCCTTAGTGCCGTCCGGCCCGCCCGTGTTATTATGCAGGATCGTCAAATCGTCTTGATCCAGGAAGCGGACCATGGGCCACTGGACCCTTGACGACATTCCATGGGACCAGTTCGACCGGTCGAAGCTCGACCCGGAGATGGTCAAGGTCGCCAAGGCGGCGTGCATGGTGGAGCACCACAGCGCCGACTACGGCAAGTATCTCTGCGGAGTCTTCCACGACGATCCCGGCTTCTGCGCCGACGCGCTTGCCTGGGCGGAGGAGGAGGTTCAGCACGGCGCGGTCCTGCGCCGCTACGCCGAGCTTGCGGACCCCGCATTCGACTTCGAAGTGACCTTCGCCCGCTTCGTCGCGGGCCACCCCATCGACGTGGAGGCGAGCGAGTCGATCAGGGGTTCGCGCTGCGCCGAGCTGGTGGCGCGTTGCATCGTGGAGGTCGGCACGTCCGCCTACTACAGCGCGCTGCGAGATGCTGCCGAGGAGCCCGTGTTCAAGGCGATCTGCAAGCGGATCGCGGGCGACGAGTTTCGCCACTACAAGCTCTTCTATTCCAACATGAAGCGCTATCGGGATAGCGAGGGCGTCGGCCGGCTGGCGCGCTCCAAGGTGGCGCTCGGGCGCCTATTCGAATCGAGCGATGACGAGCTTGCCTACGCTTACCACTGCGGTGCCGGCGAGCCCGGTCCCTACGTCCGCCGCCGCGCAGTCCTCGCCTATGCCGCGCGCACGCTCCCGCTCTATCGCCGCAACCACGTGCAGCGCGGAGTGGGCATGACGCTCAAGGCGATCGGCACCAAGCCGCAATCGCGGCTGGGCAAACTTATCACTGCGCTGACGTGGCGCGTGCTCAGGCTCTATGTCCGTCGTCTGGCGTGGGCGAAAGAAACGGACGGAACTCTGCGATCACCGCTTCGTAGAGCGCCCGCTTGAAGGGAACCGCATTCGCGGCCAGCTGATCGACCGGCGACCAGCGCCAGTCGCTGAACTCCGGATGGGCCGTATCGATGTCCACGTCGGCATCGGTGCCGAGGAAGCGGGCGGCGAACCACTTCTGCTCCTGACCCCGGTAGCGTCCGCGCCACACGCGGTTCACCAGGTGGGGCGGCAGGTCGTAGCGCAGCCACTCCTGCGTCTCCGCGAGGATCTCCACCTTGTCGGGCGTGACGCCGGTCTCTTCCTCCAGCTCTCTGAGCGCCGTGTCGCGCGGGTCTTCACCCCGGTCGATCCCGCCCTGCGGCATCTGCCAGGCTTCCTGCACCATGTCGATGCGCTGGCCGACGAAGACCAATCGCCGCGCGTTGAACAGCAGCACGCCGACGCAGGGTCGGTAGGGGAGCCCGTCGAGACCGTTCATTTTGCCCAAAGGTGGGGTCGACGGCGCGTACCGGCTCAGTTGACGATCGCGTTGCCAGAGAGAATGTGGGCGCCGCGCAGGTGCTCGATCGCGCGGGCCAGTTGATAGTCGCCGTCCGCCGGGTCGTCCTCGGCCTGGGCGGCTTCCTCCGCCGGCGGGTCGTCTTCCTCTTCGATATCGGCCCCGTCATTGTCGAGATGGCCTCGCAGGTCCTCCTCCCGCCGCTCGGGCAACTCCTCTGCTTCGAGCTCAGGCCGGATCTGCTCGACGAAGATATCCGGATCGATACCCTGTTCCTGGATCGAGCGGCCGGATGGCGTGTAGTAGCGTGCCGTGGTCAGGCGCAGCGCGCCTCGCCCGCCAAGCGGAAGCACCGTCTGCACCGACCCCTTCCCGAACGAGCGCGTGCCGAGGATCAGTGCCCGCCCGTGGTCCTGCAGGGCGCCGGCCACGATCTCCGAGGCCGAGGCCGTCCCACTGTTGATCAGCACGACCAGGGGTAGGCCGTCGATGACATCGCCCTCCTGCGCGTTGAAGCGGAAAATGCTGTCAGGGTCGCGACCCCTGGTCGAGACGATCTCGCCCTGCTCCAGAAAGGCATCCGAGACCGCGATCGCTTGATCGAGAAGTCCGCCTGGATTGTTGCGCAGGTCGAGCACGACACCCAAAACGTCGTCGTCCTGCTCTTCCCAAAGGTCGCCCAACACTCCATCGAGGTCGTCGGACGTGTGCTCCGAGAACGTCGAAATTCGCGCGAGGATGATCTCGTCATCCACCACTCGAGCACGCACCGACCGGATCTTGATAATCGCGCGTGTGATCGGGAACTTGAGTTCTTCCTCCACGCCGTCTCGCTGGATGGTGAGGGTAATCTCGGAATCGGGAGGGCCGCGCATTTTGTCGACCGCCTGCTGCAGCGTGAGGCCGAGCACCGGCTCGTCGTCGAGATGCGTTACGAGGTCCCCTGCCTCGATCCCGGCGCGCTGTGCGGGCGTGTCGTCAATCGGCGATATGACCCTGACGAGACCGTTCTCCATCGTGACCTCGATGCCGAGGCCGCCGAACTCGCCCCGCGCCTGAACCTGAACTTCCTTGTAGCTCTTCGGGTTATGGTATTTCGAATGGGGGTCGAGTGAGTCGATCATGCCCTCAATGGCGGCATCGATCAGTTCCGACGCGCTCACTTCCTCGACATATTCGTCGCGAATTCGTTCGAGGATGTCGCCGAACAGGGTGAGTTGCCGATAGGTTTCCTCATCCTCCTCGGCGACCGCAATCGCCGGAAGGCTGATCATCATCAGGCCGGCGATGCCGGCCACCAGTAATCTTCGCATTCTGTCCTTCAACCGTTGCGCCGGTCGCCGCATCTCACGCCGACGCGTTCTCAGTGCCGTCGCCGGAGGCTGCCAGCGCTGGCGTCATTTGGGACAGGCTGCGCGGGCTCCGGCTCGGCGGACTGCCGTGCGAGGCCGGCCCATGATATCTCTCGCTATCGAGCATGATCAAATCAATATGCTTCGCCGCGTGGTCACGGCTCCGTGTAGATCACCAATTCTGCCCCACGCCTCCGGACTTCCTTCGGCGCGCCAAGGAAGTCACCTATCGAGCGGAGTAGGGGAGAGCGGCTCAAGGCTCTGATTCCCCACGGCCGCGAGCAGCGACGAGGCGCTGGCGCCGGTCGCGGGATGCCGCCACTCTGGCGCCACGTCGACAAGGGGCGCCAGCACGAACGCCCGCTCCGCAAGCCGCGGGTGAGGGAGAATGAGCGCCGGTCCGTCGTCGTCGGCTTCGCGGCGAATGACTTGGCCGTGGTAGTCCAGGAGATCGAGGTCGAGTGGGCGGTCCGCGCCGGCGACGCTGCGCCTGCGACCGAACGCCGCCTCAACGGCGAGGAGGCGCGCCATGAGCTGGACTGGGGAGAGGGTCGTTTCGACTCGGGCCACGCCGTTGATGAACCAGGGGCCATCAGCCGGCGGCATCGGCGCGCTGCGATACCAGCGCGATCGTATCACGGTTCGGATCCCGCCCTCGGCAAGCACCGAAAGCGCAGCGTCCAGCCCTTCGGCCGGCGGGCCATGGCGCGCGGTCGGAAGATTTGCGCCGAGCGCAACCAGGATCATTGCCGAGTAACGCGTTCTTGCACTTGTCCCTCTCTCAGAGAATCCCTAGTTATGGCGTGCACGCCGCGAGGCCACGCCCGCATAGCGGACTTGGCCCCGTCAGGCAGCGGCGGCATGTTCAGTGGCATTCTGACCCACATAACCGAGAAGGATAGACTTTGATGCAATTCAATCCGCAGGAGCGGATCGGCCTCTTTATCGACGGCGCAAATCTCTACGCCGCGGCCCGTTCGCTCGGTTTCGACATTGACTACAAGCGCTTGCGGGAGGAGTTCGCGGGCAAGGCCCGGCTCATCCGCGCCCTCTATTACACGGCTCTCATCGAGGATCAGGAGTATTCGCCGATTCGGCCGCTGGTCGATTGGCTCGACTACAACGGTTACGCGCTGGTCACGAAGCCGACCAAGGAGTTCACCGATTCCATGGGCCGCCGCAAGGTCAAGGGCGACATGGATATCGAGATCGCAGTCGACATGATGGAGTTGGCCGACGTTCTCGACCATGCCGTGCTGTTCTCCGGCGATGGCGACTTCCGCCGCGTGATCGAAGCGATCCAGCGCAAGGGCGTGCTGGTAACGGTGGTCAGCACCATCCGCTCGCAGCCGCCGATGATCGCCGACGAGCTGCGTCGTCAGGCCGACAACTTCATCGAGCTGCAGGACATCGAGCCTCTGATCGCGCGCGAGCCCAAATGGCGGAACGAGCGCGCTCGCAACCTGCGTGAGCCGATGGACGATGAGTACGAAGATTACGAAGACGAAGGCGAAGGCGAAGAGGAAGACATGGCCGGAGAGATCGTGCGCACGGCGTGAGGACGCCGTCGCCCGCTCCGCCGGTACCCGATCGGGACTGCAATCGATGCCCGAGGCTGGTCGCCTTTCGCGAGGATCACCGGGCAGCCGAGCCCGATTGGCACAACGCGCCGGTCTCCAGCTTCGGCGGTCTTGACGCGCGGCTGCTGATCGTCGGCCTCGCGCCCGGCCTGCGCGGGGCCAACCGCACAGGCCGGCCCTTCACGGGCGATTTTGCCGGCGACCTGCTCTACGCGACACTCGCGAAGTTCGGCTTCGCCCGCGGTGCCTACGGCGCCAAGACCAGCGATGGTCTCACGCTTCACGACTGCCGCATCACCAATGCCGTCCGCTGTGTGCCGCCGCAGAATCAGCCCAAGGGAACGGAAATCACCGCTTGCCGCTCGTTCCTCACGGCGGAGATCGCGACGATGAGCCGGCTGCGCGCCATTCTTGCGCTGGGCTTGGTCGCCCACGGTGCGGTGCTGAAGGCGCTCGGTCTCCGCGCCGGCGCCTGCCGCTTCGCCCATGGCGCGGTCCATCGCCTGGATGACGGGCGGCAACTCTTCGACAGCTACCACTGCTCGCGCCTCAACACGAACACCGGTCGCCTCACGCCCGCAATGTTTGCCGATGTCTTCGCCGCGATTCGGAACACGTTGGGAGAGACGCGCGCCTGAGCCGGCGAATCCTACTACCCGCGCTCGCGCACCAGCCGTTCCTTCTGGCGCTGCCAGTCCCGAGCCTTCTCGGCGGCGCGCTTGTCGTACTTGCGTTTGCCCGAGGCCATGGCGAGCGCCACCTTGGCGATACCGCGCTCGTTGAAGTAGAGGGTGAGCGGTACCAGGGTCACACCACCGCGGCGCAGAGCGCCGACCAGCTTGCGGATCTCACGCTTGTGCAGCAGCAACTTGCGGGGCCGCAACGGATCGTGATTGAACGGGCCGGCGCCGTCGTATTGGGCGATGTGGGCGTTGATCAGAAACACCTCGCCGCCCCGCTCGGTGGCGTAGGCATCGTTGATGTTGGCGCGACCGGCCCGGAGCGACTTGACCTCGGTGCCGGTAAGCCGAATGCCGACCTCGAACGGACGCTGGAGGTGGTAGTCGCGGCGCGCCTTGCGGTTCTGCGCGATTCGCCGGCCGCCGGGGGCGGTCTTGTCGCTCACCTTGAGAGACTGACTGCGGGGCGACGCCCCGGCGTCTTACTCAGTTGAGGAGGCCGACTCGGCGCATCGCCGACTCGATCCGCTCGCGATTCGCCTCACTCGGGGAGGTCAGCGGCAGCCTCACCTCCGGCTCGCACTTGCCGAGGAGCGACGCGGCATACTTCACTGGGATCGGGTTGCTCTCGACGAATAGCGTGTCGTGGAGTGGCATCAGCCGGGTGTGCCGGTCCAGCGCCTCTGCGGCATCGCCCCGCTCCCATGCGGCGAAAAAGCCCGCGCACTGGCGCGGCGCCACGTTCGCGGTCACCGAGATACAGCCGTCACCGCCTTGGGCGAGAAAGCCCAGAATCGTGCCGTCTTCGCCCGAGAGCTGGCAGAAATCGTCGCCGATGGCCGTCCTGGTGCGCGTGGGGCGGGCGAGGTCGGCGGTGGCGTCCTTGACGCCCACCACGTTGGGGAGCTCGGCGAGGCGCGCCATCGTCTCCACCGACATGTCCACCACGCTCCGGCCCGGGATGTTGTAAATGATCTGCGGGATGTCCACAGCATCGTTGACCGCCTTGTAGTGGGCGTACATCCCCTCTTGCGTCGGCTTGTTGTAATAGGGCATGACCAGCAGCGCGCCGTCTGCGCCGGCGTCCTTGGCGTGGCGGGTGAGGCTGATCGCCTCTTCGGTCGAGTTCGAGCCCGTGCCGGCCACGACCGGAACCCGCCCTGCCGCGACTTCGATGCAGATCTCCGTCACCCGGTGGTGTTCCTCGTGGCTGAGAGTCGGCGATTCACCTGTGGTTCCGCAGGGCACGAGCCCGGCGGCGCCCTCCTCGATTTGCCAGTCCACGAAATCACGGTAGGCGTCCTCATCCACCTCGCCATTGCGGAACGGCGTGATCAGGGCCGTCAGGTATCCCTGGAACATGACACGCTCCCCGGTCGTGCATTGCCGCTGAGGCGAGAATAGGTTGGCAGCATGTTGGGAACAAGGCCGAGTCTAAAGTCCGCCATCTCGAATCGCACGTCGCGGGCCGTGCGGCGGTTGCTACTTGTCGTGGCAGTGGCGGCACCGCCGCTCTTCTTTGGCGTGCCCGCGCGCGCGGAGACGAGCCCCCCGTTGCCGCCTGCCGTGGCGCGGGCGGACATCGCGCTCTACGCGGACGCCTTCAGGTCTGCGGCGCGCGACAACTGGAGCCGGGCCCATGGCCTCGCTCGCAGGTCGAGCGATCCGCTTGGCGCCACGATCCTGCGCTGGTGGGACTACAGCAGCCCGGGAACGCGCGCCTCCTTCGCCGAAATCGCCCGGTTCATCCACGAGCATCCGGACTGGCCGGACCAGCGACTGCTGCAAGTCAACGCCGAATCGGCGATGGCGAGAGGCGTGTCGGATACGGAAGTCCTGGCCTGGTACCGCTGGCGCGACCCGGTCAGCCGCGAGGGCCGTCTGCGCTTGGCCGACGCCCTGTTTGGCGCTGGCCAAGACAATCGCGCGGCTGCGCTGGTCCGCGAGGCGTGGGTCGAAGGATCGTTCAGCGCGCGGGAGCTGCGCGAGACCCACCGCCTCTACCGTGCGCACCTACTGCCCGAGGACCACGTCGCACGCCTGGATCGCCTGGTGTGGGCCAACCACGCCACCGCAGCGCGGCGCATGTACCGCTATGTCGACGAGGGGCATCAGTTGCTGGCCGAGGCGCGGCTGACACTGCGCGCATTCGCCGGCGGCGTGGATCGCGCGATCGCGCGGGTGCCGCGCTCGCTCCGCGACGACCCGGGACTGGTCTATGAGCGGCTGCGCTGGCGACGAAAGAAGGACCGCGACGAGGATGCCCGTGCCCTCTTGGAGACGCCGCCTCAAGACCTCGGTCCCCGACCCAAGCTCTGGTGGCAGGAGCGCGCCATCCTGGCGCGTCGTGCCCTTGAAGACGGTCTGGTCGACGAGGCCTATGGGCTCGCCGCCGAACACGGCCAGACCGCAGCCTCGACCTATTCCGAAGCCGAGTGGCTCGCCGGGTGGATCGCTCTTCGCTTCCTCGACGACGCGCGCGCCGCGCTTGCCCACTTTACGCGCATGCACGGTGCGGTGACGACGCCGATCAGCCGAGCGCGCGCGGCGTATTGGGCGGGCCTGGCCGCTGCGACGCTGGGCGATCCGGAGGGCGCTGGTCTCTGGTACGGCAGGGCTGCGGCCTACCCGGCCACCTTCTACGGCCAGATCGCCATCACGCGGATCGCCGCACCCGACGCGCCGCTGATCGGCGCTGTGTCCAGCGCCGCGGCCGGCGCGACCGGCGTCCCGACGCTGGACGGCCATGCGCTCTTCGCGGCCGTGCGCTTTCTGATCTTTCTCGGGCGCGATTATCTCGCAGAGTCCTTCTACGGGCGCCTGAGTGCGCTCGCGCGCAACGAGGCGGATTACGCCTTGATATCGGCGTTTGCACTCAGCGTCGGGCAGCCGCAGGAGTCGATCCGTGCCGCCATGCATGCCGTGAGGGACGGTTATGTCTCTGTCGATCGGCTGTACCCGTTGGTCGACGTGCCTTTCGCGAGCGATGATGCCGCCCTCGAACACGCCCTCGTGCTCTCGGTGATCCGTCAGGAGAGCCGCTTCGACAAGAACGCCAGGAGCCGTGCCGGCGCGCTGGGTCTCATGCAGCTTATGCCCCTGACCGCGCGGAGCGTCGCCCGCAGGATGGGCCTCAGCGAGTCCAGCAAGCGCCTGACCTCCAATCGCGCGCACAACGTCGCGCTCGGCAGCCGCTATCTGAGCAACATGATAGAGCGCTTCGGCGGTTCGTACCTGCTGGCCGCTGCCGCCTATAATGCCGGGCCGCGCAACGTGACCCGCTGGATCGCGGCGAACGGCGATCCCCGGCACAACCCGGACGTGGACATCATCGACTGGATCGAAATGATCCCGATCCCAGAGACACGCAACTACGTTCAGCGGGTCCTCGAAGGAACCCAGGTCTACCGCTGGCAGCTCGGGTGGCGGCCGACCGCCTCGAGCCTTGAGCGCGATTTCGCCCGCGGCATGTCCGAGCGCACCGTGGCCGCCCATTGCGCAAGAATCGGCAACGGCGAACGTCAGGCCCACGTCGATTTTCGCGCACTCTGCCGGATTTCGCGGGGGGAGGTCATCGTGCCCGCCGACCGGCCGGATCGTCGGAACGGGCGCTACGCGGTCCGTCGTCGCCGGAGGCACGCGTGAGCAGCGCGCAAGGCGCTGCCTCGGATGCCCACGCGCCGGGGCCGCTGCCTCAGCCCAGCGACGTGCTCGCGGCGGCGGATCGTCTCGCGGGGCACGCGGTCGAGACTCCGCTGCTTCGGGCCGACGCCCTTGATGAGCGGATCGGCGGGCGCCTGCTGCTCAAGGCGGAGCCGCTTCAACGCACCGGCTCGTTCAAGTTCCGGGGGGCCTGCAACCGGTTGCTGCAGCTCGATGCGGGCGCCAAGACCGGCGGCGTGGTCACCTATTCTTCCGGCAATCATGCCCAGGCCGTCGCGGCGGCGGCAAAGCTCGTCGGCGTGCCCGCGGTCATCGTGATGCCGCGGGACGCGCCAGAGGTGAAGATCGCCGGCACCCGTCGCCACGGCGCCGAGGTCGTGCTCTACGACCGCGCTTCCGAAGCGCGGGAAGCGCTCGGCAAGAGGATTGCCGAGGAGCGGGGGGCGACGCTGGTCAAGCCCTATGACGACTTCGATGTCATCGCCGGCCAGGGGACGGTGGGGCACGAGATCGTCCGCCAGTGCGGCGCCATCGGCTGCCGGCCCGATACCGTGGTCGTGCCCGCCGGCGGCGGCGGACTCATGGCCGGAACCTCGCTCGCCATCGCCGACGCCTGGCCAGAGGCCCGCCTTCACACCGCCGAGCCGCAAGGCTACGATGACCACGCCATGTCGTTCGAGAAGGGTCGCCGCGTCGGCGTGTCCGGCGCCCAGGGCCAGAGTTTTTGCGACGCACTCCTCGCCCCCAAGCCCGGCGCGCTCACCTTCCCGATCAATGTGGAGCGGGTACACAGCGGCGTCGCGGTGAGCGACGCGGAGGTCGGCGCCGCCATGCGGGCGGCCTTCCTGCATCTCAAGCTCGTGGTCGAGCCGGGCGGCGCGGCGGCGCTCGCGGCGGTGCTCGCAGGCAAGACCGCTACAGTTGGGCGCACCGTGGTCGCCGTGCTCTCCGGCGGCAATGTGGATCCCGCCACGTTCCGCGCGGTCCTGAAACAGGGCGATGATCCCGTTGTCGGCTAGCCGGATGGCCTCACGGGGTCGCTCGGGCCGGCTCGCCGTCGCTCTGGTCGCGCTGCTCCTGGCCATCCCCGCTGTGCAGGGCTGCGCGGTCCTGGAACGGTTCACGGAGGCGGAGCCCGCCTCCCTCGACAGCGCGCCGCCGGTTGAGAGCCGCGGCGCCGACTGGCCGGTGCTCCCGCGCGAGGACGGCGAGGACGGCTACGACGATCCCTTCGAGGGGGTCAACCGCGTCTTCTTCTACGTCAACGGCGCGTTCGACTTTCTCGTCTTCGAGCCGCTGGCACGCTTCTACCGGGGCTTCATGCCGACGGATGCGCGCCACGCGGTCAGCCGTGCCTTCACCAATCTGGCCGAGCCCGTGGTCGCCGCCAACCACCTGCTACAGCTCAACGGCGAACGCGCCGCCACGAGCCTCGGCCGCTTCACGGTCAACAGCACCGCAGGCGTGGCGGGCCTCTTCGACGTCGCGACCGAGCTCGGCCTGCAGGCCGACGACACCGATTTCGGACAGACGCTCCACAGCTACGGCGCCGGCTCCGGACCCTATCTGGTGTTGCCCATCTTCGGCCCGACGACGGTGCGCGATGCCGTGGGCTTCGGCGTCGACGGCCTGATGGACCCGCGCGGCTACGTGATCGCCCCGATGACCCGCCTCTATGTTTCCCTCGGCGAGGGGGTCGTGCGACGCGAGGAGGTGATCGACCCGGTCGATTTCCTGGTCGAATACGCCCTCGATCACTACGACGCGGTGCGCGCCTGGAACTATCAGGAGCGCCAGCGCGAGCTCACCGGCGGCTGCACCGAGCCCATCTACGTGACCTGCCCCGGCTATTCGCCGGAGTAGGTTCGCCCCATGTATCGGAGCGCGACCGTCTCTGACGGGCGCGCGACAGGCCGCGACCGCGGCCCGCCGCGGATGCGGCGCGCCCGCGCAGGCGCCGGCCATAGGCCGGCTGCCGTGAGCGTTAAATAGCTAAAGCGGCCCGTCGCCCCCTGGATAGCAGAACGAGACGCGCGGCCCGTAGAAGCCGAAGGTGACCTCCATCGGCGTCGCCGGGCGCAGCGCGTAGCACGAGTGATCGGGTGCGGGGAACTCCAGGGAGAGCAGCTCGAAGTCGTCCGAAATCTCGCCCACGTAGGCGTAGTTGCCGCTCATCAGCCGGCCGTCGACGGCGGTGATGTAGCGCAGATGGCCGCGCGCCGTCTCGGCGAGCCCCGAGCCCACGCGCGCAACGCTGCGGATGATCGCCCGATCCCCTTCGTCGTAAGTGGTGGCGGTCACCCGATCGCCGTCGAGATCGAGCGTCGTGCGGCCCGGCACCGCCGGTACGCCCCGCTTCGCCGCGTAGTCCCGCATCACGGGGTTCGAGTTGAGGTAATGGGTCCACCAGCGGCCGGGCGTGCCGTCCTCGAGGTCGAGGCCGGCCAGATCGAGCCCGGCGTAGGTGAGCGAATAGGCGCCGAAGTGCGAGGTCTGATCGTCGCGATCCACGACGTACTGGTTGATGAAGATCGCCTGGTTCTCGGCCGGCGTGAGTCCTTCCGGCAGCAGCGCCGCCGCCGCCGCCGGATCTTCGGGCACCCAGCAGAAGTAGAGCATGCGGCTGTTGACGATCAGCTGCGGTGCGAGCGGTAGTGCCACGTCCCGATCCTCCCGGTCTTCAGGCCGCAGCCGCGGCCATCGTCTTGCTGCCCAGCGCCAGCCTGCGCCTCAGCCGTTCCACAGGTTCTCGCGGACCAGGTCGTTCTGGGTCGCGATGATGCTCTCCCGCAGGGTCTCCACGAGCGTGTCGATCTGATCGCGCGTGAGCGTCAGCGGCGGCGAGAGCACGTTCATGTGGCCGAGCGGGCGCACCAGCAGGCCGCGCTTCCGGCAATGGTGCGTGATGCGCGAGCCGATCTTGGCGCCCGGCTCGAAGATCTCCTTGGTCTCCTTGTCCTTCACAGCCTCGACGCACATCATGAACTTGTTGCCGCGCACGTCGCCGATCAGCGGCAGCGTCAGCAGCTCGTTCAGCCGCTCCTCGAAGTAGGGGCCGACCTCGCGCACATGGCCGCACAAGTCCTCGCGCTCCATGATCTCGATGTTCTTGAGGCCGGCGGCGCAGGAGACCGGATGCCCGGCGTAGGTGAAGCCGTGGGTGAAGAGCGCGCCTTCCTCCTGCGGCACCGAGATCACCTCGTACATCGCATCCGAGAGCAGCGTCGCCGAATGCGGGATGTAGCCCGAGGTGAGCCCCTTGGCCGAGGTGATCACGTCAGGCGTGAGGTCGAACACCGGTTCAGAGGCGAAGAAGTGCCCGAGCCGCCCGAAGCCGGTCACCACCTCGTCGGAGATGTAGAGCACCTCGTACTTCTCGCAGACGGCCTTGGTACGGGCGTGGTAGCCGGGCGGGGGCACGATCACCCCGCCGCCGCCCATGATCGGCTCGGCGATGAAGCAGGCGACGTTCTCGGGCCCGAGCTCCAGGATCTTGTTCTCGAGGTCGGCCACCTTCTCGTCGCAGAACTCTTCGACGCTCATGCCTGCCGGCCGCCGATAGGTGTGCGGCGGCGGGATGTGGTGCACGAGGTCGGGCGCGAGGTCGAAGCCGACGTGGTTGGACTTCACGCCGGTCATGGTCATCGCGAGGTAGGTCGAGCCGTGATAGGCGTCGACGCGGGAGATGATCTTCTTCTTGTTCGGCTTGCCCAGGCGGTTGAAATAGAAGTGAATCACCCGGACGGCGGTATCGTTCGCCATCGACCCGCCGGTGCCGTAGAAGACGTGGTTGATGGAGGCCGGTGCGAGCTCGGCGAGCTTCGCCGCAAGCTCCGCCGCCGGCGGCGTGGTCAGGTGGGTGAAGGTCGAGTAGTAGG
>JAPPKP010000272.1:15021-16365 GCA_028819955.1 Rhodospirillaceae bacterium
GCCGCAAGCTCCGCCGCCGGCGGCGTGGTCAGGTGGGTGAAGGTCGAGTAGTAGGGGATGCGGCGCACCTGATCGGCCATCGCCTGCGCCATCTCTTCGCGGCCATAGCCGATGTTGACGCACCAGAGGCCGCCGATGCCGTCCATGTAGCGCTCGCCCTCGGCGTTGTAGACGTAGACCCCTTCGGCTTCCGCCATGACCTCCGAGCCTTCCTCCTTGAAGGTCGAGAAGTCGGTCCAGGGATGGATGTTGTGGTCCCGGTCCTTCTGCCAAAGGTCGGCGTTGTCGTACTGCTGAAAGTTCCCCTTCATCGCACCCTCCTATCGCGCCGCGCGGCGTCCGGCGCCCGTGGGCCAGAGCCTATCGCGGCGCGGGCGCGACCGCCAGCGGAAGCGAGCGAGACAACGCCGCTCCCGTGGTCCGCTCTGCCGCCATCCGGCATACTGCCGGCCTCGCGAGGACGCTTAGGGAGGCTGTGCAAGATGCTGGTGGTGTGGGGCCGCAAGAACTCGATCAACGTGCAGAAGGTGATGTGGACCGTGGCCGAGCTGGGCCTGGCCCACGAGCGGAAGGACGTGGGCGGCCCCTTCGGCGGGCTCGACACGGCGGACTACGGCGCGCTCAACCCCAACCGGCGGATCCCCACCATCGTGGACGAGGACGGCACCACCGTCTGGGAATCGCACAGCTGCGTGCGCTACCTCGCTGCGCGCTACGGCGCAGGCCACCTCTGGCCCGAGGACCCGTCGGCCCGCGCGCGCGCCGACATGTGGCTCGACTGGATGCAGACCACGCTCCTGCCGGACCTCGCGCCGGTCTTCCTCGGCCTCATCCGCGCGCCGGCCAAAGAGCGCGACATGGCGCGGATCGAGCGCTGCATCCGCGCCATGGGCGAGACCTGGCGCATCTTCGATGCTCATATGGAGGGGCGCAGCTTCGTCGCGGCGGACACGCTCACCATGGGCGACATCGCGGCCGGCGCCGCCTGCTACCGCTACCACGCGCTGGATATCGAGCAGCGTCCCGCGCTCCCCAACATCGCGCTCTGGTACGAGCGATTGCAGGAGCGCGAGCACTTCCGCACCCACGTGATGATCCCGCTGAGTTAGCGATCCGATCCCGAAGACTCCATCCGTTTGGGTGGGGCCCTCTCCTCGTCATGGCCGGATTCATTCTTGCCAGCCACGCGTTTGCCCGGCGACGCGTGGTCCGGCTCAGCGTCCCACCGCGGCACACCGGGACTTCACCCGGGATTCGCCGGGATTCGGTGGGACAAGCGGGATTCGGTCGGACAAGTGGGATTCGGTGGGACAAGTGGGATTCGGTGGGATAAGCGGGATTCGG
>JAPPKP010000367.1 GCA_028819955.1 Rhodospirillaceae bacterium
GGCCCGGCCGGGCCGCCCGGAAGCAAAACAAACCGAAAACACTGTTACCCATGTAACCGGTCCATAGTGTTACCTATGCTTCCGGTTGCACACGTTCGAGCCGCCGAGACCCCGTAAGGTGGGATATTGCTCTACGGGAAGAGGGTGAGGACGCCGGTGTAGCCGTAGAGCCGGTTGTGCGAAATCTCGCCGTTGCAGAAGAAGCCCACCAACGGCACGTCGCCGAGGGTGCGTTCGATCAGCCGCAGCTCCTCCGAGGCCTCGCCGAACATGTTGGGGCCGCGGGCGAGGCAGGTGAAGTAGAGGGCGCCGCGCGGCGCGGTGCCGGCCCGGCGCTTTACCGATTCCACCATGCGGCCGAGGTCGTGCTCCGCGGCGGCCGTGTCGCGCCGGCAGAATTGCAGCTGGGTGCCGCGCTCCACCAGCTCGCCGATGCCGATCAGGCCCCGGTCGACGTCGAAGCCCACGATGTTGCGCACCAGATAGTCGCCGGTGTCGCTGCCCGAGACCGGGAGCGCGGCGAAGATGAGGCCGCCGACCTTGCGCAGGTCGCTCGCGAGCTCCTCGCCGATCTCCTCTTTGAAGACCTCCAGCGCCGGCCGCCCGTCGAGCTCGATCAGGATGTTGGCCCGGCAGTCGGTGATCTCGTGACTCGGGCCGATGGGCATGCAGCTCTGGCTGAGCGCGGTGGCGACGGTGACGGTCTCCGACAGCAGAACGCCGGAGACCCCGCCCTCGGTGACGCCGCCCGCGATCTGCGCGGGCACCGCGCGCGACGAGGAGAGGCCGCCGACCAGGAAGCCGTCGAGCTCCTCGGCGAGGTCGGCGATGATATCGCCCGTGCGCTGGTTGCGCGGGTCGGCGTGAACGATGCCGAACCGCGCGGGCGCGCGGGCGATCCAGGCGCCGTTGTCGCGGCTGAACTCGCCGAGGTCGTCGCGGACGGTCTCGAAGACGCGATAGCTCGTGGGGTCGAGGTCGGCGACCATGACCGCGGCTGCGGGCTCGTCGAAGTATTCGCGCCCGGTGGCGCAGATGCCGATGCCGACCGAGCCCACCCACTCGTCGATGCCGGTCGCGCGCTTGAGCCGGTCAAGTGCGGCCGGCAGGTGATCGCCGATCGCGTCGGTGACGTAGAGCATGCCCAGGCCCTGCTGCGGCAGGGTGGGGCCCAGCCGCTCGATGCAAGCCTCGATGGCGGCCTCGCCGCTGGACCCGCCGGCGTGGGCGAAGTGAAATCGCGTCATCCTCTGCGTCCCGGCGCTATGGCGCGCTCAACCGCGCGCGCGTTGGCAGGCCCAATGGTGCGCTCACTGGCGCGCCTCCTGCAAGCGGCCGGCACACCAGGCCGCCGCGCGCAGCGTCGTGGCATCGGCGCCGAAGCGCCCGACGACCTGTAGGCCGAGCGGCAGGCCGTCCACCGCAAGGACCGGGACGTTGACCGCAGGCACGCCGAGCATGGTCCAGAGCATGGTCTGGGCGCGGCTTCCCGTGAAGGCCAGGCCTTCGGGCGCGGCACCCGGCGCGGCTGGCGTGAGCGCCGCATCGTAGGGCCGCATCGCACGCTCGAACGCGCGCCGCATCGAGTCCGCCGCGTCGAGCAGGGCAAGGTAGCCGTCGGCATCGATCTCCCGGCCCCCTTCGATATGCTTGCGTATGGTTGGGGACAGGTCTGCCGCGCCGCGCTCGTACCAGGGCGCAAGCGCGTGGGCGACCTCGCGCCGCATGATGCCGATATGCGCCGCCCCCGCCCGGTCGAAGGGAGAGCGCAAGGCGAGCGGCGCCGCGCCGCACGCTTCCGCTGCTGCCTCCAGGGTCGCCTTGGCAGCCGGCTCGACCTCCTCCCAGGCCGGCTCCCTGATGAAGGCGAGCCGGGGCCGCCCGAGAGGAAGCGTGAGGGCGGTGGCGAGGCGGGTCGGCGCACGCCCGGCGCTCGCCTGATCCAATCCGTCGTCGCCGGAGAGCGCGTCGATGCCGAGCGCGACGTCCTGCGCCGCGCCTGCGAGCACCCCCACGTGGTCGAGCGTGCGCGCCAGTCTCGTAACCCCGGTGCGGGGGATCGTGCCGAAGCTCGGCTTCATGCCCCACACGCCGCAGAAGGCCGCAGGCCGCACCACGGAGCCGGCGGTCTGGGTGCCGAGAGCGAGGGGCACGCCGCCCGCCGCCACCGTGGCTGCCGAGCCCGAGGACGAGCCACCCGGTGTGCGCGAGAGCGCGTGCGGGTTGCGGGTGGCGTTGGCGGCGCCGCAGGCAAGCTCGGTGGTCACGGTCTTGCCGAGGATCAGAGCGCCCGCCGCGCGCAGGCGGCGCACGACCGTGGCATCCGCGTCCGGCCTGCGTCCATGGTCGAGCGGGGTGCCGTTCCCGGTCGGCTGGTCGGCGGTATCGATGATGTCCTTGACGGCGACGGGTACACCGGCGAGCGCACCGCGCGGGCCGGCGTCGTCAATCGCCTGCGCCCGCGCCGCAGCCTCGGCGGCGTCGAGATGGTGCCACGCGTGAACCGCTGGCTCCGTCTCGGCGATGCGGTCCAGGGCCGCACCACAGGCCGCCGACGCGCTCTCGCGCCCGGCGCGGACATTGGCCGCGATCTCCGCCGCACTCGGGCAATCCGGCAACACCGGCCTGGATTCTTTGCCCTTCCGGCTCCTTGTCATCGTGCCCCCATTGTCGCAATCCGCCTCTCGTTCATCCCGCTCGGCACGGCTGCGGCGCCCTTGCTTGGCAAGCCATGCGGGCACGGCTATAAGCCGACGCATGCTTGTCACCCTGGTCGACGACTCCATCCCGTTCAACGGGATGACCCCGGCATATCAACCGATTGGAGGCGCCGAGAAGGCGTTCGCCAGCCTGCCGGCGGCGCTCGCTCGCCAGGGCCACGTGGTGCGTGCCGTCAACCGCAGCCCGAACAGCCTGAGCTTCGAGAACGTAAGCTGGATTCATTGGGATGGCCGGAAGCCGCCCATCACCGAGGTGCTGATCGCGTTCCGCAAGCCGGCGCTGCTGGAGTTCACGCGGGCGGTCAAGGCGCGCATCCTCTGGGTCGCCGGGCCGCCGGACTATCTTCACCGGCCGCAGGTCAACGAAGTGCTGAAACGCACCGATGCCAAGCTTGTGTTCCTGGGCAATACCCATTCCGAAGCCTATCGGAGCCAGGGCGAGGACCTGGTCTACTACCGCTCCATCGCGCCGGGCGTGCGCGAGGAATACCGCAACAACGACGAGATGTCTCCCGAGGACCCGCCGACCGCGGTGGTCACCACCCACCCCAAGCACGATCTCGCCTGGCTGCTCGAATTGTGGATCGAGCGGATTCGCCCTCAAGCGCCGAACGCCCAGTTGCAGGTCTATTCGGCTGGCTTCAAGCGCGCCGAGACCGCCGGTGACACCCTCGCCGAAGATCTCCAGCCGATTTACGAGAAGGCGCGCGCCGGTGCCGAGCACGGGGTGACCATCATGGCGCCCGGTGGCGACCGGGACATGGCGAAGGCCTACGGCAGGGCCCGGGTGCACCTCTACCCCGGCTCCGAACGCGAGATGTATTGCTCGACGTTGGCGGAATCGCAGGCCGTCGGCCTGCCGGCGGTGGCCCGGCCGGTCGGTTCCGTGAAGGAGCGGTTCACCGATCGCCAATCGGGCTTTCTCGCGCCCGACGACGATGCCTTCGTCGAGAACGCTCTGGCCATGTTGACGGACGACGACGCGTTCCAGGCCGCAAGCAAGACCGCCCGTCGAAGCGGCCGCAGCCGCAGCTGGGATACGGCAGCGACCGAGTTCGAGACGCTGTTTCGGTAAAGCGTTTTGTCGCTCACGGCAGCCGGCCTACGGCCGGCGCCTGCGCGGGCGCGCCGCAAAGCGGCGGGCCGCGGTCGCGGCCTGCCGCGCGTCCGTCGAAAGCGGACGCGCTCTCACCTACTCCGCAATCGCCCGGCAACGCCCTACATGACGCCGTATTTCTCCCAGGCTTCGGTGGTGGAGAGGCCGGCCTCGATCTCCTGGGCGATGACGTTTTCGATGCGGCGCTTTTCCAGCGCCTTCTCCACGCATTCGGCTGTGACGTCGCTCGGGACCACGAGTACGCCGTCGTCGTCGCCCACGATCAGGTCTCCGGGCCGGACGGCGACTTCGGCGATGCGAACCGGCTCACGATAGGCGACCACGCGGCCCCGGCCGCGCTGGTCCTGCGCGTAGGAGCCGCGGGCGAAGACCGGCAGCGTCATGGCGCGGATCTCCCGCGTGTCGCGCATGTAACCATCGAGCACGGCCCCCGCCGCGCCCTGGGCCAGCGCCCGTGTGGTCATCAGCTCGCCCCAGAGCGCGAACGGCGGCGCGCCGGCGGCGGCGACGTAGACCTCGTCCTTGCCGAGGGAATCCAGGGCCTCGAACATCAGGCCGAAGCTGTGATCGTCCGGGGTCGCTGCGATCTCCAGCAGCGGCATCGCTCGGCCGACCAACGTGGCGCCGGGCATGGTCGAGCAGATTTCGGGCGGCAGGAACTGATGGCGGCGGCCGAGGGTGTCCAGCACGTCCCCCAGCTGCGCGGTGGAAAGCTCGGCACGGACCTTCGCGAGAAGCGTGTCGGGAACCTGGGTCATGGTGTGTCTTCCTCCGGCTGGGTCGGGCGCGTGCGGTCGATCAGGGTCGCGATGACGGGATGGTAGCGCGCGCCGAGGCCGCGCTCGATGGCTTCGGAGAACAGCGCCTTGACCAGCGCAGCACCCTCGGCGTCGATTCCTGATTCGGCCGCGAGTTCAAGCGCGTAGTCGAGGTCCTTCAGCGCATAGGTTATGGGGAACGCGCCCTCAGGGTAGCGCTCCTCCAGCATCGCCTTCATGCCGTGGTTGCGCAGCGCGAAGCTGTCACCCGAGCTGCGGCCCACGGCCTCCAGGAACGTCCGGGGCTCGATCCCCTGACGGCGGGCGATCGCGAGGCCCTCGGCCAGCGCCCGGACGTTCTGGAAGAGGATCATGTTGTTCAGGATCTTGACTGCCTGCCCGCTTCCGGCCGGGCCGCAATGGGTCACGTCCTGGGCGATGTGGGCGAGCAGGGGGAGCAGGCGCTTCACCAGCGCAGCATCGCCGCCGACCATGATGCTGAGCGTACCGTCGACGGCGGCCTGGCGCGTGCGCGCGATCGGCGCATCGGCGAAGGCGATGCCGCGCGCGGCGAAGGCGCTTTCCAGCTCGCGGGCGAGCGCGGGCGGCGCGGTGCTGGTGTCGACCACCGTGCGCCCGGCGTTGACGTGCTCGATCAGGCCGCCGTCGCCGAGGCAGACGGCCCGCACCTCGCGGCCCGAGGGGAGCGACAGGAAGATTAGGTCGGCGGCCGCAGCGAGTGCTGCAATGGAGGGCGCGATGTCCGCTCCGTCGGCGGCGAGCCGCTCCAGCGGCGCCGGGTCGAGGTCGTAGGCGGTGACCGGCCCGTCGTGCTTGCGCACGAGGTTGCGGCACATGGGCTCGCCCATGACGCCCGTGCCGACGAAGCCGACGCGGATGCCGCTCACCGGTCGCGGCCTTCCTTCGCGAACCGGGCGGCGCCGGTGCCGGCGAGGCGGCCGAAGACCGCGCCCGAGACCAGGCCGGTGCCGCCCGGATAGTTGCCGTAGAAGAGTCCGCCGACCAGCTCGCCTGCCGCGTAGAGGCCGGGAATCGGCGCGCCGGAGACCGCCTGCACCTGGGCGCCGGGGTCGATGGTGAGGCCGCCGAAGGTGAAGGTGATGCCGCAGGTTACGGCGTAGGCCTCGAAGGGCGGGGTCTCGATCCGGTTGGCCCAGTTGGACTTGGGCGGCGCGATGCCGCGGGTGCCGCGGCCGTCCTTCACGGTCGGGTCGAAAGGGACCTCGGTCGTCACGGCGTCGTTGTACGCTCGCACGGTCGCGAGGAAGCGCGCGCCATCGATGCCTTCCATGCGCGCGGCAAGCGCCTCCAGCGTGTCGGCCTTCGCCTTGGTGACCTGGCGGATGCGGTACTCGTCGCGCAGCAGATGGGTCACCTGCGCGTCGAAGACCTGCCACGCCACCTGGCCGGGCTGCTCCAGCACGCGGCGGCCGTAGGCGGCGTAGGTGTAGTTTCGAAAATCCGCGCCCTCGTCGACGAAACGCTCACCCGCCGCGTTGACGACGATCGAGAAGGGGTAGCTGTGCTTCTGGAAGCCGTCGCCCACGGCGAGGTCGCCGAATTCCGGCGCGTTGCGGTCCCAGGCGACCGCGTGGCAGCCCGACCAGTTGCCGGCCGACATGGCGCCGGCGTCCAGCGCCATACGGATACCGTCGCCCTGGTTGAAGCGGGTCCCGCGCACCTTGGCGAGGTCCCAGCCGGGGCCGAGATAGCGTGCCCGCCACGCGGCATTGGCCTCGAAACCGCCGCAGGCGAGCACGACGGCCCGCGCACGGACGTCCGTCGTGCGCCCGCCGATGCGCGCGATCACGCCGTGCACGCCGTCGTCGTCGGTGAGCAGAGAGAGACCTGGGGCCTGGTAGTGGACGGCGATGCCCGCCTTCGCTGCAGCCTCGTAGAGAGACGCGACGAGGCCCGGTCCGCCGCCCCAGGCTTCGACCGCGAGCCCACCCCAGAAACGAAACCTGCCGTCCTCCCGCTTGAATGCCTGGCGGCCGTAGCTCGGCTGGAAGCGCACGCCCTTCCCGCGCAGCCAGACGAGCGTGGGGTGGCTGCGGGTCACGAGTTGCTCGACGAGGTCGGGGTCGGCGCGGTACCGGGTGAGCCGCGCCATGTCGTCGTAGTAGTCGGCCTCGGTGTAGGCGCCGAAATCGGTCTCAGCGAGCTCGCGCTCGGAGAGATCGGGCATCAGCGCGCGGAGCGAATCGGCCCCGTCGAAGACCACCCGCATGGCGCCGGCGGTAAAGGTGCTGTTGCCGCCACGCTCCTCTTCCGGCGCGGCCTCCAGCAGGCGCACGCTGGCACCGGCCTCCGCCGCTGCAAGCGCTGCCGAGAGCGCGGCATTGCCGCCGCCCACGACCACCACATCGGCCCGGAGTTCGTCGCTCATCCCGCTCCAGCGATCTAGCTCGGACCGCCGCGTTACTCCGCTGCCCGCTCGCTGAGCCGCGATTGCAGCGCGGCGCAGAGCGTGCGCAGGACTTCGAGGCGGGCGTGCCGCTTGTTGTTGCCGGGGACCAAGGTCCACGGCGCCTCACGGGTGCTGGTGCCGGCGATCATGTCGTTGGCGGCGTCCTCGTAGGCCTCCCACTTCGCGCGGTTGCGCCAGTCTTCCTCGGTCAGCTTCCAGCTCTTGTAGGGGTTCTCCTTGCGCGCCAGGAAGCGCCGCTCCTGTTCGTCCTTGTCGATGTGGAGCCAGAACTTCATCAGCAGCGTGCCGTGGCCGATGATCTGCTCCTCAAAGTCGCGGATCTCAGCGTAGGCGCGGCGCCATTCCGCCTCAGTCGCGAAAGACTCGACGCGCTCCACCAGGAGCCGGCCGTACCAGCTCCGGTCGAACACCGCGATCTGCCCGGCCTCGGGCAACCGGCGCCAGAAGCGCCAGAGATAGTGATGGGCGCGCTCCTCGTCGCTCGGCGCGCTCACCTGGTGCACGCGGTAGCTGCGGGCGTCCAGCGCCGAGACCATGCGCCGGATGGCGCCCCCCTTGCCGCCGGCGTCCCAGCCTTCGAACACGAGCACGACGGAGAGCCCGTGCAGGAGGTTCTGCGCGGCGAGCCAGTAGAGATCGGCCCTGAGGCGCGCCATCGATTTCTCGTAGGCCTTGCGGCCGACGACGTTGGAATGATCGATCGTCGCCAGCGGCTTGACCTCCCGCACGGAGGCACCGACCACCGCCGGGCCCACGACAGGTGCACGGGCGCGGAAGCCGGCATCAGGAGGGGGCAGGCCGGCAAGGCGCGCTTCGAGCGCCCGGTTCACCATGCCCAGCACCCTGAGCGAGCGATAGCGCGCGTGGCGGCCGTCGACCACGAGCCACGGCGCCTCGGCGGTGCTGGTGCGGGTGATGATGTGCTCCGCGGCCTCGTTGAAGTGGTCGTAGCGGTGCCAGTTGCGCCAGTCCCACTGTGAAATGCGCCAGTGGTCGCGCGGGTGCTTCTGCAGGGCCTCCAGGCGCTGCTGCTGAGCCTTCTTGTCGAGGTGCATCCAGAACTTGAGGATCAGCGCCCCGTCGTCGGCGAGCGTCCGCTCGAACGCCGCGATGCGTTCGAGCTTGCGGTCGAGGGCGCTCGGCCCGATGCGCCCGTAGGCGCGGTCCAGCAAGGGTGCCGAGTACCAGGAGCTGAGGAAGAGCCCGAGCCTGCCGCGGGCCGGCAGGTCGCGCCAATAGCGCCAGAACTCGGGCCGCTGGCCTTCCTCTTCCGTGAGCCGGTCGTAAGCGTGGGTGACGATCCGGCGCGGGTCGAGCCACTCGGTGAGCAGGTTGACCGTCTCCCCCTTGCCGCCGCCGTCCACGCCGGCGAACAGCACGATGACGGGAAAGTCCGCCTGCGCCAGCGCACGCTGGGACTCCACCAGCGCAACCCTGAGTGCCGTCGCCTGCTCTTCGAACGCGGCCTTGGAAAGCTCCCGTGTCCGCTCGCGCTCGACCTCTTCGAATACCCGCGCGCTCATCTCCCTCCCCGTCGAGGGCCATCCCCGTAGGATTACGCGGACTCTCTCCCTCCTGCGTCGCAGGCGGCCTCTCCGGGCCCGTCCTGCACGCTCGGGTTATAACCGTATTACGCCGGTGAGACGATTTCGACATGCATTTGGCGTTGCCCGGCCGCGCAATCAGCCGTGGATATCCTCGGTCTCGGCGCAGAGAGCGCCGTAGAGGTCGGGCCGGCGGTCGCGGCAAGCCGGCGCGTCCGAACGCCCATCCTGATCGATTCGGCTATTGCCCGGCCTGTTCGGCCGTGTTCTTCCTGAGCGTAATGACGTTGAGCTCATCTCGGCGCTGATACTTCACGTCGTCCATCAACTGCTGCACGAGGAAGAGGCCGAGACCGCCGAGAGAGCGCTCTTCCAGAGACGCGTCGATATCCGGATCCCTCTCCAGCGAGGAGTCGAACGCCCGGCCGTCATCCACGATCTCGATGACGAGCACATCGCCCTCCATGCTGAGGGAGAGTCCGATCCTGTGCTGCTCGTCGTCGTCGTAGCCGTAGCTGATGGTGTTGGTCAGGATCTCGTCGATCGAGAGATTGACCGCATAGGCGATCTGCGACGTGATCTCCCGCTGCTCGCAGAACGCGTCGATCCTCGCTGCGGCAGCGCCGATCTCCTGCAGGTCGTTGACCAGCGAGAGCTCCAGCATGTCGTCGTGCGCGTTCTCGTCCATCGGCCATACGTGTCGCGATGCCGCAGGGCTGCGTATCGGCTCTCACCACGCCCACCTTTACGCCTATTCAGGAGGCCATGCCAAGCGGTTTGCGCGAGCGCGAACCTCGTTGCCCCAGGCTCTGCCTCACTTGATCGAA
Source organism: Rhodospirillaceae bacterium (assembly GCA_028819955.1). The sequence goes on from JAPPKP010000367.1 coordinate 9,419, forward strand.
CCCGCCCTGCCGGCCACACTGGCAGCGGTGGACTGGCCGAGCGGGTACGCGCCCGGTCGCTACAGGGAGGAACGACCGAGATGTCCAACGACGCCGAAGCTGCGCTGCTCGATCGAGACAACGCGCACCTGCTCCATCCGCTGCACAGCCGTGCCATCCACGCCACCGGCAAGGTCTGGGTCGGCGGGGAAGGGGCCTTTCTCGTCGATGCGAACGGGGACCGCTTCATCGACGGCCTCTCCGGCCTCTGGAACAACACCGCCGGCAACGGCTGCCGCGAGCTGGTCGAGGCCGGAAGCAAGCAGCTCGCCGAAATGGCTTACGCGTCGGGGTATGCCGGCAGCACCAACCCGCGCGCGATCGAGCTTGCCGAGAAGCTCGCGCGGATCACCTACCCCGACATCAACCACTTCTTCTTCACGTCGGGCGGCGGCGAGGCGACCGACAGCAACATCAAGATGGCCCGCTACTACTGGAAGCTGAAGGGCCAGCCGGATAAGACCAAGGTCATCGCCCGCATCTGGGGCTACCACGGCGTCACGCTCGCCGCCATGTGCGCGACGGGGATGAGCATCTACTGGCCGGCGTTCGAGCCGCGCATGCCGGGCTTCACGCATATCCCGAGCCCCTATCCCTATCGCTACGAGGCGCCGGAGGGGGCGGAGAGCCAGGGCATCGCAGCGGCCGACGAGCTGGAGAAGGCCATTCTCGCGGAAGGGCCGGAGACGGTGGCGATGTTCATCGCAGAACCGGTGCAAGGCGGCGGGGGCGTGATTCCGCCTCAGCCCGACTACTTCCCGCGCATTCGCGAGATCTGCACCAAGTACGACGTGCTGATGGTGTCGGACGAGGTCATCACCGGGTTCGGCCGCACCGGCAAGATGTTCGGCCTGCAGCACTGGGGCGTCGAGCCCGACATGATCCAGTTCGCCAAGGCGATCACGTCGGGCTACTTCTCCCTGGGCGGCATCGGGATCAGCGACGAGATCGCCAGCACGATGCACGAGAGCGGCAAGCCCTGGATGCACGCCTACACCTACAGCGCGCATCCCACCGGCTGCGCCATCGGCTGCGCGATGCTCGACCTGGTCGAGCGGGAGGATTTTCCCGGCCAGGCCGCGGCGAAGGGCAAGCGCCTGCTGGTCGGCCTCAAGGACGCGCTCGCCGATCATCCCAATGTCGGCGACATCCGCGGCCTCGGGCTCATGTGCGGCGTGGAGTACGTGAAGGATCGGGCGACCAAGGAGAGCTTCGATCCCGGCGACGGGATCGCCGCCAAGATCCACGCCGAGGCGGTGTCGCGCGGTCTCTTCAGCCGCTTCCGGCCGGACGTCTACATGGTCGCGCCGCCGATCATCATCGACGACGAGACCATCGACCGGATGGTGGAGATCACTGCCGAGTCCACGCGCGCCGTCCTCGGCTGAAAGCGGTAATCAGGACGTGGCGGGGCAGGGACGGCCCGAAGCGCGCCCCGCCATCGACTGGGAGGCGCCCGCGTACCTCGACGCAGGTGCGCTCGACGATGAGCTGCGCCGCGTCGCTGGTGTGTGCCACACCTGCCGCCGCTGCGAGGACCTCTGCGAGAGCTTCCCGAGGCTCTTCGACCTGATCGACGGCGCGGGCGGCGTGGCCGCGCTGAAGAGCGCCGGCTTCGAGAGCGTGGGCGCGGCCTGCACGCTCTGCGACATGTGCTATCCGGTCTGCCCCTACACGCCGCCGCATGTGCACGCGGTGGACTTTCCCGCCCTGATGGTTCGCCAGCGCGCGCGCGCGCTGCGCGACGGCGGGGTCGGCCCCATGGAGCGCGCCCTGGGCGAGACCGATCGCAACGGCCGCTGGTTCGGTACTTTCGCGCCGTTCGCCAATTGGGCGGCGCGCCGCGGCAACGGGCTCACCCGGTCCCTTATGCAAGCGTTCGCCGGCATTCACCGCGATGCGGTGCTGCCGCGCTTCCATGCCCGTCGCTTCAGCCGCCGGGCCAAGGCGTCTTCGGTTCCGCTGAACGAGCGAGCGCCGGCTGCCGGCCGCAAGGCCGTGATCTATGCGACGTGCTTCGTCGAGTACAACAACCCCGGCATCGGCCATGCGGCGCAAGGCGTGCTCGCGAAGAACGGCGTCGAGACCAGGGTCGTCTATGACGAATGCTGCGGAATGCCGCAGCTGGAGCGCGGCGACGTTGCCGAGGTGTGCCGGCGTGCCCGCCGCGTTGCCGCAACGCTCGGCTCCTGGATCGAGCGCGGCTGGGACGTGGTCGCGCCGATCCCGTCGTGCGCGCTGATGATGAAGACGACATGGCCGCAGTACCTGCCGGACGATCCGGCGGTGGCGCGGCTCACGGAACGCACGCACGACATTTCGGAGTACATCGTGGGCATCGCCCGCGCCGAGGGGCTCGCCGAGGGACTGGCGCCGCTAGACGGCAAGATCGCACTTCACCAGGCCTGTCACGCCAGGGCCCAGGACATCGGTGCGAAGGCTGCCGTCATGCTGCGCATGATCCCGCAGAGCAACGTGCTGATGATGCAGCGCTGCGCGGGGCACGGCGGCACCTGGGGCGTGATGAAGCGGAATTTCGAGACCGGCATGAAGGTCGGCGAGCCGGTCATCCGGCAGGCGGCCGAGAGCGGCCGCCCTTACCTCGCCTCGGAGTGTCCGCTCGCCGGCGAGCACATCGTGCAGGGGATGGAGCGGACCGGCGCGGGCCGCGCACACCCGACGCGCGCCTATCACCCGATCGAGCTGATGGCGATGAGCTATGGCATCGACACCTGAGGTCGCCCTCGATAAGCACGCGCAAGCGACGCTGACGGCGATGGCGCGCGCGCTCTATCCCCACGACTTCCTGGACGACTCCCCCTACCGCCGCGTGGTCGATATCGTTGCGGAGGAGGGGGGAGCAGCCAGACGCACGCTGCTGGCGGAAGGGGTCGCGGCGCTGGATGCGGTGGTCGGGCGCTCCTTCGTCGACCTCTCGGAGAAGGAGAAGGTGACGGCGCTCTATGCCATCGAGGGCTCGCAGTTCTTCGAGGTCGTCAGGGCCGCCACAGCGCGCCATCTCTACGACAATCGCGCGCTTTGGCCCCGTTTCGGTTACGAAGGGGCGTCGTCCCACCTCGGCGGCTATATCGAGCGCGGCTTCGACGACCTCGACTGGATCTCCGAGGATGAGGTGGAGGCGGAGGCCGACCGATGAACCTGCCATATCTGGATGACGAGGACGTCCCCGCCGTCACCTACGACCTGAACGACGACAGCGTCGTCGTCGTCATCGGCTCGGGCGCCGGCGGCGGCACCATGGCCGACGAGCTGACCCGGCGGGGGATCGATGTGGTTCTGCTGGAGGCCGGGCCGCGCTTCAAGATGAGCGATTTCGTCAACGACGAGTGGGCGATGTACGACCTGCTCACCTGGAAGGACGAGCGCGCCTGCACCGGCGGCTCGCCCATCGCCCGCGACTACCCGACGGCGCCGACCTGGACCTGCAAGGGGCTGGGCGGCACCACGCTCCATTGGGCGGGCATGTGTCCGCGCCCGGATCCTTACGAGTTCAAGGTGCGTTCCACCTACGGCGAGGTGGAGGGTGCCGCCCTGGAGGACTGGCCGGTCGACCACGAGGAGATGGAGCCCTTCTACCGCGAGGCCGAGAGCAAGATGGGCGTCACCGGGCGGCACGGTATCCCGCACCACCGGGGCAACAACGCCTGCCGGGTCATGTCGCTCGGCGCGAAGCGCATGGGCTATCGCGACTACGGCCCCAACAACGTGGCGATCAACGCGGTGCCTCGCAACGGGCGCAACGCCTGCGACCAGATCGGATTTTGCATGCAGGGCTGCCGCTCGGGAGGCAAGTGGTCCACCTTCGTCTCAGAGCTGCCGCGCGCAGAGGCGACGGGCCATTGCGAGATTCGCACGCGCTCGATGGCGCTCCGCATCGAGCACGACGACGGCGGCCGGATCAGCGGGGTGCTCTATGCCGATGCCGACGGCCGCCATCACCTGCAGAAGGCGCGCGTGGTCTGCGTGGCGGCGAACTCGATCGAGACCGCGCGGCTGCTGCTCAACTCGGAGTCCAGCGCGTGGCCGGACGGGCTTGCCAACGGATCGGGCGCGGTCGGCCGGCACTACATGCGTCACGTGACGGCCTACATGTACGGAGAGTTCCCGAGGCCGGTGCGCATGTACCGCGGCATGGTCGTCTCCGGCATCATCCGCGACGAGGCGCGTCACGACCCGGCGCGCGGCTTCGCCGGCGGTTTCTACATGGGCTCCATGGGCCTCGGCCTGCCGTTCTTCGCGGCGTTCATGAGCCCGGGGCGCTGGGGCCGCGACTACACGAGCTGGATCGAGGCCTACGAGCGCGTCGGCGGGGTGTTCGTGAACGGCGAGGATTTGCCGATCGCCTCCAACCGGGTGACGCTGCATCCCAGCGAGAGAGACCAGTACGGGCTGCCCATCGCGTGCCTCAACCTCGACGATCACCCCAACGATCTCGCGATGAAGCGATACTCCTACCGCAGCGGGATCGCGATCCTGGAGGCTGCCGGCGCGCTCCGCATCTTCTGCTCGCCGCCGCTGCCGGTCTCGCACAATCTCGGCACCTGCCGCATGAGCGCCGACCCCGACGCCGGCGTGGTCGACCGCTGGGGCCGGAGCCACGAGATCCCCAACCTCTTCATCTCCGACGGCAGCCAGTTCACTTCGTCGCTCGCGGGCAACCCGACGCTCACCATCGTCACCCTCGCCATCCGCCAGGCCGGCCACATCGCCCGCCTCATGGGCCGCGGAGAAATCTAGGCCGCCTCTCCCCGCGACTCTGGCCGCGTGCCGCGATCCGCGCTATCCCGGCGGGAGGCGCACTCGCAGCATGGGAGGAGAGCATGGCGACGCTGCCGCTGGTGGACTACGACGACGCCCCGCCGGAGGTCCGCGCGGTCTACGACGACATCATGGAGACCCGCAAGACCGACTGGATCAACAACTTCTGGAAGGTGCTGGCCAACGATCCGCCCACGCTTGCGCGCACCTGGAACAGCATCAAGGAGGTGATGGCGCCCGGCGCCCTCGACCCGCTGACCAAGGAGCTGATCTATGTCGCGGTGAGCGCCACCAACGGCTGCGAGTACTGCATCCGCTCCCACACCGCAGGCGCCAGGCGGCAGGGGATGACCGACGCCATGCTGGCCGAGCTGATGGCGGTGGTGGGCATGGCGAACGAGACCAACGCGCTCGCCAACGGCTACGCGGTCGATGTCGATGCGGCATTTCTGAGGGATGCCAAGTAAGCCGGAGCGGTCCCCGCAACATCAGGGCACCTGAACCGCCCGGCCTTTGTGGTGGTAGCGGGGGAGGGACTCGAACCCCCGACCCATGGATTATGATTCCACTGCTCTACCGACTGAGCTACCCCGCCCCAGGAGCCGGAAGCGCACCGCTATACGCGGCGCCCTCGCCGCCGTCAAGCGCACCGCAGAAAAGGATGGTGTCGCCTAGCGGAACGGGGGCGAGTAGAGGGCGCCGCCGTCCGAATAGAGGGCGCTGAGGCCGCGCGGCAGGCCCAGCGGACTGCCGGCGCCAAGGTATTTCTGGAAGATCTCAGCGTAGTTTCCTTCCGCCGCGATGGCACGTACCGCCCATTGCGGATCGAGGCCCAGCATCTCGCCCAAGGAGCCTTCCGTGCCCAGCATCCGGTTGATCTCAGGGTGATCGGTTCCCTCCGCCATCTCCATGACGTTCGCCTGGGTCACGCCGAGCTCTTCGGCCGTGATCAGCGCGTTCAGCACCCAGCGCCCGATGTCCGCCCACTGGTCGTCGCCGTGGCGCACCAGCGGTCCCAAGGGCTCCTTCGAGATGATCTCCGGGTAAATCATGTGTGCGTCCGGGTCGGCGAAGGTCGATTTCGTTGCCGCCAGGCCCGAGACGTCCGTCGTGTAGACGTCGCAGCGCTCTGCCTTGTAGGCCGCGCGTGCCTCGGCGTTGGTCTCCAGCGGCACGGGCTCGTAGGCGATGCCGTTGACGCGGAAGTAATCGGCCAGATTGAGCTCGGTGGTGGTGCCGCTCTGGATGCAGATCGAAGCGCCGTCGAGCTCGATGGCGCTCTCCACGCCGAGCTCGCGCTGGCCGAGGAAGCCCTGGCCGTCGTAGTAGTTGATGCCGACGAAGGTGAAGCCCAGGTCGACATCGCGCGAATAGGTCCAGGTCGTGTTGCGCGAGAGCACGTCGACCTCACCCGACGCCAGGGCCGGGAAGCGGGTCTTGCCCGTGAGCGTGACGAAGGAGACCTTCTCCGCATCGCCGAGGACGGCGGCTGCGAGCGCCCGGCAGTAGGCGGCCTCGAAGCCCGTCCACCGGCCCGTGTCGTCGGTTTGGGAGAAGCCGGGCAGTCCCGGATTGATGCCGCATCTGAGCCGGCCGTCGGCCCGCACGTTGTCGAGCGTTCCCGCATGACCCGGAAGTGCCGCCGCAAGGACCAATGTGCCGGCCACCACGAGGGCTCCGGCGATCTTCGAAAGACCCACCCCTCTCCTCCGAAAATCTGCATCTTGAGAAACCGGTTGCAGCTCGTATACGCGATATAGCCAGGGATAGGTCAATGACTATTATCCTCGGGCAGCTACAACAATTTCCTATAGCAAACGGGTGCGGATGGCATCCCTAGCTTCCGCCCATGGAAGCGGCCTTGCGTGCCATCGGGCGGACGGGGACAATCGCCTCGCCCGGCGCGCCCGGCGCCACGCCTGCTTGCACGGCTACGGTGACCTTTCCATGAGCGACCAATCCGACCTGTCGAAGCCGCTGAAGACCTGGAGCCATCTCGCCGGCAAGCGGCGCAGGCCCAGCGAGTACGAGATCGTCTCGACCAACCTGCTCTGGAGCACCGACGACGAGATGCCGTGGGCGCTCTCGCCCGACATCGACATGAACA
>JAPPKP010000038.1 GCA_028819955.1 Rhodospirillaceae bacterium
ACACTGCTACCCATGTATCCGGTCCATAGTGTTACCTATGCTTTCGGTTGCTCAGGCCCGGTCGGGTCAAGGTGATCCGGTGTGATCGGACACTGCTCTAAACCAGGTTGCGTAGCGAGGCGAGGTCGAAGGCGTCGTCCACGTCGAGCCAGTGGCCGGTGATGTAGAGCACGTCGATGGCCGCGCCCTGGGCGATGAGGCGGGCCAGGAGCTCGGGCAGGTCGGCGGCATCGAGGCTGCCGTCCTTGCTCATGGCATCGAGCGCGCCCCGCACCAGAGTGGCGCCGTTCTCGGTCAGCCTGGTGAGGCCGATGAACTCGCCGTGGGCGGTTTCAGGCTCCGCCGCCTCGCTCCCGATCGCCTCCAGCGTCACGCGCTCGTCGTCCAGATAGCTGCCGGTGAAGGGGCGCGAACACCGCACCCAGTCGACCGAGCGATCGGGCGCGCGGGCGGAATCGGAGCGGCGCCTGGCGTCCACCACCGTCACGATGTCGCCGTCGGCGGCGAGCAGCCCGTCCAGCACGTGACGGCGGAACAGGATGTCGCCGTAGGAGATCAGGCACGGCCCGTCGAGCCGGTCGCGGGCGCAGGCGAGGGAGGCGGCCTCGCCGGTCTCGTCGAAGCGGTCGTTGTCCACCGTCTCGATGCCGGGGAGCGCGATGGCCTCCTTGCGGTAGCCGCGCACCACGGTCACGTCGCGCAGGCCGCTCTCGTTGATGGTGCGGACGAGGCGCTGGAGCAGGGGCTCGCCGCGCACGTCGATCATGCACTTGGGCCGTTGCTCGGTGAGCGGGCCGAGCGCCTTGCCGCGCGACGCAGCGAGCAGGATCGCGCGGGGGCCGCCGCCGGCGGCGAGATAGCGCGCTTCGGCCTCGGCAAGCTCCGCCTGGCCGGTGAGCGCGAACACCTCCCGCACCGGCGCGATCTCTTCCTCGACGGCGGTGAGCGACTCGCTCTCCTTGATGGTCCGACACACCGAGCGCATGGCGGAGACCGCGGCGCGCATGTTGTGATTGGCCCAGATCACCATGGAGACGCCTGCATCGCGAAACGCCTGCGTCGGCGTGCGGTGGTACATGGTGGGCACGATCACCACCGGCGCGCGCCCTGCCCAGGCCTCGCAGAAGCCGGTGATCTCGTCGGCGTGGTCCTTCTTGGAGTGGATCAGGACCGCATCGGCGCCGGCGCCGTGATAGGCCTCGGCGCGGCGCAGCGCTTCCTCCATGCCCCAGCCGGCGATCAGCGCCTCGATGCGCGCGACGAGCTGAAAGTCGTCGTCGCTCTGGCTGTCCTTGCCGGCCTTGATCCGGCCGCAGAACTCGTCCACATCCGCCAGCGGCTGGTTCTCGCCGATGAAGGAGTTGGTCTTGGGGAAGAGCTTGTCTTCGATGCAGACCCCGGCGATGCCGCGCTGGCAGAGCTTCTTCACCAGGCGGCGCACGTTGTTGAAGTTGCCGTAACCGGTGTCGCCGTCCACCAGGATCGGGATCGTGGTGGCGTCGGCCATGAACTCCAGCATTTCCAGGACCTGGGTCCAGGAGGCCTCGTTGTTGTCGCGCACGCCGAGCGCCGCCGACATCGAGAGGCCCGAGGCCCAGATGCCCTCGAAACCGGCCTCCTCCACGATCTTGGCGGAGAGCCCGTTATGCGCCTCCATGATGAAGGCAAGCGCCGGGGCCTGCAGCAGGGCGCGCAGGCGGGCGGCCTTGGAGGATGCGTGCGTCTGCGCGTCAGCGCTGCCGATGGGTAGACTCGTCGCCATGGGAAATCGCCGGTTCGTCGCCCGTTCGTCCATGAACCTGCGGTATCACGATGATATAAAAGGGTAACGACAAGCCGGTGCCGATGCAATGCGGCGCCCCGATCCTGCCTCCATGGGGAGCGCGCCGCCTGACGGCCCACCGACCGCGATTCGGTGGGCGCGGATGCGGCGGCGTCTCCCGGTGCGACCGACAAAGACGGAGCCGCATGTCACGCCCCCAACACGAAGCTGTTCACGACCCCATCGCCTTCATCGACCTGCACGCGCAGTACCGGCGCCTGAAAGCGAACATCGATGCTGCGCTCGCGCACGTGCTGGAGGACGGCCGCTTCGTCCTGGGGCCGGCGGTGGGGGAGCTGGAGGCCGCGCTCGCCGCGCGCGCCGGCGTCGCCCACGCCGTCACCTGCGCGAGCGGCACCGACGCCCTTCAGATCGCGTTGATGGCGGAGGGGATCGGGCCGGGCGATGCGGTCTTCGTGCCCGGATTCACCTTTCCCGCGACGGCGGGCGTGGTGGCGCTGGTGGGGGCGACGCCGGTCTTCGTCGACGTGGCGGAGGAGAGCTGCATGATGGACCCCGCCGACCTCGCGGCGCGAATCGAGCGCGTAACGGCAGACGGGCGGCTCACGCCGCGGGCGGTGATCGCGGCGGACCTGTTCGGCCAGGCGGCGGATTACGACGTGCTGGCGCCGCTCGCGGTGGAGCGGGGCCTGCTGCTGATCGACGACGCCGCCCAGAGCTTCGGCGGGATGAGCGGCGACCGGCCGGTGGGCGCGCTCGCGCCGGTTACCACCACCAGCTTCTATCCGGCGAAGCCGCTGGGCGGCTACGGCGACGGCGGCGCGCTCTTCACCGACAATGCGGCGCGGGCGGCGCACTGGCGCTCGGTCCGCCAGCACGGCCAGGGCGAGGGCAAGTACGACATCGTCCGGGTCGGGCTCAACAGCCGCCTCGATACCCTCCAGGCCGCGATTCTGCTGGTGAAGCTCGCCGCCTTCGATGCCGAGATCGACGCCCGCGAGCGGGTAGTGACGCTCTACGATTCGGTGCTGGAGGGTGCCGTCGGGCTGCCGGGGCGGCTGCCGGGGCGGCTGCCGGGGCGGCGCTCGACCTGGGCGCAGTACACGATCCGGCTGGATCGCCGCGATGCGGTGCAGGCGGCGCTCGCGGGGCAGGGGATTCCGACCGCGATCCACTACCCGGTACCGATGCACCTGCAGCCGGCCTATCGGGCTCACGGCGACGGCCCCGGCTCGCTGCCGGTGAGCGAACGCCTGAGCCGGCAGGTGCTCAGCCTGCCGATGCATCCGGACCTCGACGAGGCGACGGCCGTGCGGATCGCCCGCGCGGTGCGGGACGCGGCGGCGGGGTGACGACGCACCCGCGAATGCCATGAACCAGGAGGCGACGCCCGCCGCGGCCACCCGCTGGGACATCGTGCTGATGGCGCTCGGCGCCGGCATCCTTGCCGGCTTTCAGGTGGGCAAGGTGCCGCCGGCGCTCCCTGTGCTGCGCGAGAGCCTCGGCCTCGATCTCGTCACTGCCGGCTGGCTCACCTCTATCTACTACGCGATCGGCGCGGTTGTCGCGGTCGCCGTCGGGCTGCTCTCCGACCGCGCGGGCCCGCGCCGGCTGATGCTGGCGGGCGTCGCCTTCCTCGGCGTGGGCAGCCTGATGGGCGGGCTGGTGAGCGGCAGCGCCTGGATCCTGGTCGCGCGCTTCATCGAGGGCTTCGGCTTCGTGGGCGTCACGGTGACCGCGCCCAAGCTGATCGCCACGGCGGCGCGGCCCCGCGACTACGGCCTCGCCTTCGGCATCTGGGGCGCCTACATGCCTTTGGGTATGGCGATCGCCATGCTGATCGCGCCGGCATTGCTCGATGCCATCGGCTGGCGCGGCTTCTGGCTGGTAAGCGCTGGGCTTGTCGCGCTCTTCATGGCGGCGCTGGGCTGGAGCCTGCACCCGCGGCGCTGGCCGGTCGCCTTCGACGCCCAGGCACTGGATTGGGGCGGCGTGGGGAAGACCCTGGTGCGGGCGGCGCTCTGGCTCTTCGGTCTCTCCTTCGCCCTCTACACGCTGCAGTGGTTTGCCATTACGGCCTGGCTGCCGACCTTCCTGATCGAGACGCAGGGGCGCAGCGCGGCCGGTGCTGCGATCTGGGGTGCGATGGTGGTGCTGGCCAACGCCTTCGGCAACTTCGCCGCCGCCTGGCTGATGCACCGGCGCGCGCCGCGCTGGGCGCTGACCGGGATCGCCTTCTGCGCCATGGGCGGGTCGTCCGCCGGGATCTTTCTCTCCGGCACGCCGGGCGATCTCAAGATCGTATTGGCCTTCGTGTTCAGCGCGGTCGGCGGCCTGCTGCCGGCGGCTGCGATCGCCGGTGCCGCCGCCCATGCGCCGCGCGCCGCCTTCGTCGCCATGGCCAGCGGCTTCGTGGTGCAGGGTGCGGCGATCGGCAGCCTCTTGGGTCCCCCGGTGATGGCTGCGGCGGTCGAGGGCCTCGGCAGTTGGGCCGCATCCTGGTGGGTGATGCTCGCGGTCTCGGGCGTCGGTCTCGGCGTTGTGGCCGGTCTGTTCGCGACGGACCGCCGCCCCCGCAGCTGACCTGGGCCGCTCCGGCCGCGCCGGCGTTGACAGAGCGACGCCCGGTGTCCATTGATCGGTCTGGCATTCGACGCGACGGGATATCGACATGCTGACCTTCACCGAAGAGATACTGCTCCTGCTGCTGGACGACGAGGACGGCACCTTCGTGCCGATCTCCAAGGCCAACCTGGGCTGCGCCATCGGGGGCGCCGTGCTGATGGACCTGGCCTTCGCCAACCGCATCGACACCGACCCGCAGGCGCTCGTGGTCACCGATCCGAACCCGACCGGCAATCCCATGCTCGACGGCACTCTCGCCAAGATCGCGGCACACGAGGGCCGGAACGATACGCGGGCCTGGATCAGGGTGCTCTCGGTCGAGGACGCGCCCGCCATCCGCGAGCAGGCGCTGGAGAGCCTGGTCGCGCGCGGCATCGTGCAGGTGCGCGAGGAGCGGGTGATGTGGGCCTTCCGCACGCGCCGCTACCCCACGATCGACGGCAACGTGGAGCAGGAGGTCAAGCTGCGCATCGGGGAGGTCCTGCTCTCCGAGGATATCCCCGACCCGCGCGACGTCGCCCTGATCGGCTTGGTGGATGCCTGCGACATTCTCGGCGACATCTTCTCGGGCAGGGACATGGAGCAGTGCCGCCCGCGCATCGAGCAGCTGCGCAAGATGGACCTGATCGGCCGCGAGCTGGCCAACGCGATCTCCGACATCGAGCACACCGTGGCGATGGCGCTTTCGGGCGCACCTTACTGACCCTAACGCGAAACTGACGGGGAGCCGATCCGTCCATTCGTTGACAACCGGTGATGAAACGTTATCTTATATCGTAATAGTATTACATATCGATTGGCCTTCCCTGGAGTAACCTCAACCACCAGCAACGGAGTGGTGACATGCGCTACAAGATGCTCCTTGCCACGACCGCCATAACCGCTGCGGCCGCGGCGATGGCGGTGTCCCTGACACCGCCTCCGGCACAAGCTCAGTCGGACGACGATACGCCGATGGCCGCCATCCTTGCCGTCGAGATTGCGACGCTGCGGGAGCAATACGAGGCGCGCATCAGGGCGCTGGAGGAGCAGGTCAGAGCGTTGCAGTCCGGCTCGGCCGGCGAGATGGCCGACCATGACGACCACGGCCATGACGACCACGGCCACGACGACCACGGCCACGACGACCACGGTCACGACGAGGGCATGGCAGAGCACGACGATCACGGCCACGACGAGGGCATGGCAGAGCACGACGACCACGGCCACGACGAGGGCATGGCAGAGCACGACGACCACGGGGCCATGCTCAGTCCCCAGGTCGGTGCGGTGCTCAGGGGCATGTTCACGTCCTACTCGGCCGAAGACTCGGAGATTTCAGGGTTCCAACTCGGCCACGAGAGTGAGCGCGCGCCGGAGGGCTTCTCGGTCGGCCATAGCGAACTGAGCGTGTCGAGCGATGTCGGTGCTGCGGCTCGCGCCAGTCTCGTGCTTGGCATCGGCGCGCACCCTGGCGAGCCGGCGGAGCTTGAGCTTGAGGAGGCTTATATCCAGACCCTGCCGGGCTTAGGCCTGTCCGAGAACTTCACCATGACGGCGGGTCGCAAGCTTTGGTCGTTCGGCTATCTCAACGAACGTCATGCGCACGAAGACGACTTCGCCGACCGCCCCTTGCCCTACCGGGCCTTTCTCGACAACGGCTTCAACGACGACGGCATCCAGCTTTCGCTCGCACTGCCCGGCGATGTCCGCACGGAGATTGGCGGCGGCCTCTTCCGCGGCGACGATCGACCGTTCGGCGGGTCCGACAACGGGCGCCGGGCGCTCTCGACCTATGCGCGCATCGGCGGAGACATGGGCCGCGACTCGTCATGGCGAATCGGGGCGTCCATCCTGAGCGGAGAGATCGTGGGCGGTGCCGGCGGCCACGCGCACGCGCACGATGATCACGGGCACGGCGAAGACATGGATCATCATGATGAGGAGGCCGACCACGACCACGAGCATGAGGACGAGCACGAAGACGACCACGCGGACGACCATGACGACGAGCACGAGCACGAGGACGACCACGCGGACGATCATGACGACGACCACGACGACGAGCATGCCGACGAACACGACCACGACGATGAGATGGCTCCGGCGTCGTTCTTCTCCGACGGCGTGTTCAGCGGCGACCGCGCGCTGTTCGGGACCGACTTCCGTTTTGCCTGGGCGCCGACGGGCAACGCGCGGCAGAGCGAGCTGATCTTCCAGGGCGAGTATCTCTGGCAGACCGACGATGGCGTCTACACGCTGGCGGACGATGAGATGGAGGAGCACGAGCTGGCGACCAACGGCAGGAGCGCCGGCTGGTACGCGCAGGCGGTCTACAAGCTTGCGCCCGAGTGGCGGATCGGCGCGCGCTACGCGCGCCTCAGCCCGTCGAGCGCGGCGCACGTCGACCACCACCCGAGCGCGATCGCCATCATGGGCGACTGGACCAGCGACCGGTTCGGGCAGCTGCGCTTGCAATACAACCGGGAATCGCTGGCGCACGGTGCGGAGGACGATCAGGTCGTCCTGCAGTACACGGTGAGCCTGGGCGGCCACGCCGGCCACGACCACTAGGAATTAGCGCGTAGGAGTTAGCGCGGCGCCGCGACGCTGGAGGGGAGGCAAGGCATCGTCTAGCATCCGGGCGGGACTGATCCCGTCGGGGGCTTGCCATGATCCTGCTGACCGGGGCGACCGGAACGACCGGGACTCCGACGGTTGCGCAGCTGCGTGCGCTGGGCCGGCCGTTCCGCATCATGAGCCGCGACGTGGCGCGCGCCAGGCGGCAGTTCGGCGAGGACCTCGACTATGTCGAGGGCGATTTCGCCGAGCCCCGGACCCTCGATGCCGCGTTCGCGGGGATCGAGACGCTCTCGCTGCTCTGCGCCTTCTCCGAAGCGATGGTCGAGCTCGAGCTGAACGCGGTGGAGGCCGCGAAGCGGGCCGGCATCCGGCGCATCGTCAAGATGTCGGCGATCAAGGCCGCGCCCGACGCGCCGACCACCATCCGCCGCTGGCACGGGGAGATCGAGCAGCGCATCAACCGGTCCGGCATCGCCTACACCCACCTCTGGCCCAACGCCTTCATGCAGAACTTTCGACGCTTCGCGCCGCTCATCAGGGAGCGGGGTGAGTTCTACGCGCCGGTGGGCGATGCCCGGATCTCACTGGTGGAGATCGAGGACGTGGCCGCGGTGACGGTGGCGGCCCTGGTCGAGGACGGGCACGAGGGCGAAACCTATGAGATCACCGGGCCGGCGGCGGTCTCCTATGCCGAGTGCGCGGCGATCCTCACGCAGGAGCTGGGCCGGGAGGTGCGCTATATCTCCGTCAGCGACGAGGACGCGCGGGCCGCGCTGGTCGAGGCCGGCATCGGGCCCAAGGCGGCGCAGGCGCTGGTCGAGATCGACGGCCTGTTTCGCACGGGCTTCGGCGCGCCGGTGACCGACGTGGTCGAGCGCGTGACCGGGCGCCAGCCCCGCGACTTCCGCACCTTCGCGCGCGAGAACGCCGCGCTCTTCCAATAGGGCGGCGAGGCCGGAGATGACCGACACCCCCTATCCCCGCGACATGGTGGGCTATGGGCGGAACCGCCCGCGTCCCCGCTGGCCGGGCGATGCGCGCATCGCGGTGCAGTTCGTCATCAACTACGAGGAGGGCGCGGAGAACAGCATCCTCCATGGCGATGCGGGCTCGGAGACGCTGCTGACCGAGTTCGGCTTCGCCGAGCCCCGCATC
Organism: Rhodospirillaceae bacterium; assembly: GCA_028819955.1. Next base: position 8,126 of record JAPPKP010000038.1, read on the forward strand.
GGCGAGCGCGCGCTCCCTATCGAATCCATGTACGAGTTCGGCAGCCGCGTCGGCTTCTGGCGCCTCCATCGCCTGTTCACCGAGCGGGGCGTGCCGGTCACGATCTTCGGCGTCGCCATGGCGCTCGCCCGCAACCCGGAGGCGGTGGCCGCGATGGTGGAGGCGGACTGGGAGATCGCGAGCCACGGCTATCGCTGGATCGACTATCACGCCGTGCCCGAGGCCGAGGAGCGCGCGCACATCGGGAAGGTCATCGCGATCCAGCAGGAGCTCACCGGCACGCGCCCGCTCGGCTACTTCCTCGGCCGCCGCAGCCCGAATACGGTGCGCCTGGTGGCGGAGGAGGGGGGCTTCCTCTACAGCCAGGACTCCTACGCCGACGAGCTGCCCTACTGGGTGGAGGAGGCCGGCCGGCCGCTCCTGATGATCCCCTACACGGCGGACCACAACGACCACCGCTTCGCCACCGCGCCGGGCTTCGACTGGGGCGAGCCCTTCTTCCAATACCTGCGCGATGCCTTCGACGTGCTCTACGAGGAGGGCGCCGAACAGCCCGGCATGATGAGCATCGGCCTGCACAGCCGGCTGGTCGGCCGGCCCGGCCGCTTTGCCGCGCTCCGCCGCTTCGTCGACCACGTGCTGGCCCACGACCGGGTCTGGCTCTGCCGCGGCATCGACATCGCCCGCCACTGGCGGGCGCGGGGGGACGCGCTTTAGCGTCGCATAGTCTCCGGACCATGGTGCGATGCAAGGGACGCAGCGGCCGCGCCATGATCGCGCCATGCGGAACGAGGGCGGACAGCGCATAACAGTTGCAACGAGGGGCTTCCCGGTCGAGTGGCCGCAGCCCGCGGCTGCCGCCGCCCGGTCCGCGGTATCCCGCTTGCCCCACCTAATCTCGCTTTGTCCCGGTGAATCCCGCTTGCCCCACCCAATCCCGCTTTGTCCCGGTGAATCCCACTTATCCCACCCAATCCCGCTTCGTCCCGGTGAATCCCGGTTGTCCCGCGTAATCCCACTTTGTCCCGGTGAATCCCGGCGAATCCCAGTTAATCCCGCATGCAACTGTGCTCACCCGTCTCACGGCGCGGCCGGGGGCGAGGCGACCATGGCGGCGAGGCGGCCCGAAATCTCGCGCAGGCGGAGCCACTGCTGGTAGTAGAGGGGGAGCGCCATCACCGCTTCCATGAACTGGAAGACGTACATGACGATGGCGAAGACCTTGCCGTACTCGACGATGCCCTCCGCAGCCGCCCCGATCGAGAAGACCAGTAGCGCGATCATGAATAGCCAGACGATCCCGTAGTTGGCGGCTTCGAGGTCGGAGAGCTTGATGTTCCAGCGCATCATGTCGCGGATGTGGCGGCCGACCCGCGCGGCATCGCCGCTCTCGACGGCGTCGACCTGCTGCTCGTACTGGTCGTTGTAGCTGCGGTTGAAGCGCGTGGTCAGCCGCCCGGTCAGCACGTAGACCGCCACCGTCACGCAGATCACGACGACGCAGCCGACGAAGATCGGCAGGTCCAGGGTCGACAGGATGAGGACCACGCCGGCGAGCTGGAGAACGTTGAGAATGAGCTCGGGGAGGGAGTTCTCGAGAAACTCGACGATCTCCCGGAGCATCCCGAGGCGTGCGGTCTTGGTCGACGTGCTGCTCTCGGTTTGGCCGGCCACCAGCTCCTCGCCGAGCTTTGCGTAGATCCGGGCGTAGGCGCGGCTGTCCACGATCCGCCGGAGGATGGCGATCCCCATGGCGGCGATGCCGAGAATGGCCAGCTCGTAGAGGCCGTGCCACGAGTCCGCGAGGATGCCGTCGATGGCCCGGCCGATGACCAGCGGGAACAGGATCCAGCCGGCGGACTCCAGCACGATCAGGAAGAGGGTCAGCGCAATACGGCCGGCGAAGCGCTTCAGGAGCATGCCCATCGGATTAGCCCTGGACTGTGGAGTAGGGTGATCGGAGGCGCGCGAGCGGGCCGAGCGCCTTACTCGAATGCCGGGAGGCGCGCGAGCAGCCGGTCGATCTCGTCGTCGCTCACGTGCGCCGGACGGTACCAGGAGCGCTCGGACGCGCTTACGATAAGCTGCCGGTCCGCCGGCGTGTCGGGGACGAAGCCGATCCAGAGCTCGCTCATCTCGTCGGTGGTCTCCCAGCCCCAGGTCACGGTCTCAGGCTCCAGCGCCGGGTTCTGCGGGTTGTCCGCCGCGTTGTCGTAGCGCACCCAGGCGTCGATGCGGCTGCCGGCCGGCAGATGGACCGGCTCCCGGTAGGCGAAGGTGTTCTGCCAGCGAAAGTCCCAGTCGGCGATGCGGATGAGGGGCCGCTCGCTGCCGTCGGGCAGGGTCGCGATGGCGATGAACTCGCGGCCGAGAAAGTGCATGTGCGGGGTTACGTCCGTCAGCGCCATGCCGGAGGGGACCTCCATCCAGAAGTGCCGCCAATAATTCTCCTCGCCCGGCGGAATGCGCAGGTCCTGGGTGCCGATGACCACGCCGTCGAGGTAGCGGCTGACGGGCTCCCTGGCGAAGTGGAAGCCCACCTCGCTCCGGTCGGCGGTCGCCTTCCCGTTCAGGTGATAGTGCACCTCCAGCACCAGGTCCCCGCCCTTGGGCAGCCACATGCCGAGCCCCTTGTCGAGGACGTAGGGGTCCGCGCCGGGTGTCCAGCCGCCGATGCCCCAGGCGTTGTAGTCGAGGAACCCCCCGGTGCCGAAGACGGAGAAGCCCGGTTCGTCGTCCTTCGCGTCCTCGGCCCGTGCGGCCCCGCTATAGTCCATGAGGTAGTTGGCGTGATGCACCACCTTGGCGTCGCCGGGGCTGAACTCGAGGGCGGTCACCACCTTGTCCTCGGCGAAGCCGGCGGGGATGACGAAGTAGCGATAGATGTCGTCGCCATCCGCCGGCACCCGGAAGGGCTCGGCCATTCTGAGTACCAGGTCCGGCTCGCCCAGGCGCCACTTGGAGGAGGAGCGAGCCGGGGCCGGCATGGTGTCGACCGCAGCGCCGAGCGGAGCGCCGTTCTCCGACCAGGAGGCCAAGAGCGCGATCTGGTGGTCGCTGAGGCGGCGCGCATCGCGAAACGCGCCGAAGCCTTGCACCGCGCGCCACGGCGGCATCAGGCGCTCGCCGGTCATGAAGCTGACCATACGGTGCCAACGCTTCGCGTTGTCGTAGCCTTCGAGGGAGAAGGGGGCGATGCCGCCATCCCGGTGGCACTCGACGCAGTTGGCTTCGAGCAACGGCGCGATGTGGCGGTTGTAGGTGATCTCGTCGAGGCCCATGACGCTCGCGCCGGCCCGGCTCCAGTCGTGGTGAAAGCACCCGACGGCCTCGGTCGCATAGGGCTCGGGCCGGCTGCCGCCGGCCATCGCCTGGATGACGGTGCGCAGGTCGTGCGAGCCGATCCGCGTACGCAGCTTGCCGACGGCGGCAAAGCGGTCGTCGATCCGGCCTCGGTAGACGACGCGGTCGTTGGTGGAGATCACGAAGGATTCCGAGGTCACACGGGGCCCGAGGCGCAGAGCCAGATCGCCGGTGCTGTCCAGGACGACCGGGAACGTGACTCCGAAGTCGTCCACGAAGTCCGCGCTCGCCTGCCACGTGATGGCGGGGTTCGAGAGGATCCCGTAGAGCGCCACGCCCTGCGCCCGCGCCTCCGCATGAAGCTCGTTGAGCGTCGGCACGTAGCGCGTGGCGACCGGGCACGCGGTATCGAGAAAGACCAGGACCGCCGGCCGCACCTTGCCCATGTGTATGCCGATCCGGTGGTGGCGTCCCTCGGTGTCGATCACCCGAGCGCCGATCAGATCGACCGGATCGCCCGCTCCCGGCGCCGCAACGGCGGTGATCGACGGCGCAGCCGACCACAGGCAGGCAAGAACGAACAGGGCGCAAAGTCGCCTCGTAACGGTCTTCGTCATGAACCCAATCCTTCGAGCAGCGTGCGGATCGCGAGGTCGGCCGCGTGCGCGGGCGCCAGATTTCCCGCTGCCACCTCCGACCAGGCGATCCAGATTTGTGCGTCGATGTTGACGACTGCCCAGTTGTGCGGCACCTCGGCGGCGATCACTCCCTCCCTCTTCAGGTCGTCCACCAGCCTCGCGATCCAGTCGAGGTCTTCCTGGTAACGCATGCGCACGCTCTCGTCGTCGGCAGCTTCGGAGACCAGGAAATGATAGCGATCGCCCAGCGGCACCACCGCTTCGAGCATCCGCGAGAGGCGCTCCCGCGCCGTCTGCGCGTCCTTGAGCGCTTCGGCGGTCGCGGCGTCGATCTCGTCCATGCACTGCTGAGAGGCGGCGGCGATGAGATCGGCGCGGGACGGAAAATGGCGGTGCAGGCTCGCCCGGCCCACGCCCGCGCGGGTTGCGATCTCGGAGAGCGACGCGCCTGGATTGCGCGCAAGCGTGTCGATGGCCGCGTCGAGTACGGCCTGCCGTGTCGAGGGTCTGAGAGGTCGTTCAACCATGGCGTTATGATACAATATTGTCTCATATGAGGCAATATTCAACCCCTTGCGCCTCGCCCTCCTCGCGGCGTGGCGTGCTAGGATCGCGCGCTTCGTTGCCAACCACGATCCAAGGCGCCCGGTCCATGCCACTCGACGACATCAACTACCCCGAGAACCCCAACGATCTCGAAGCCTTCTGGATGCCGTTCACGGCGAACAAGGGCTACAAGCAGAAGCCGCGCCTGATGACGCGCGCCAAGGGCATGCACTACTACACGCCGGGCGGCCGCGAGATCCTGGACGGCACCGCCGGTCTCTGGTGCTGCAACGCGGGCCATGGGCACGAGAAGATCATGGCGGCGATCAAGGCGCAGGCCGAGCGCATGGACTTCGCGCCGACCTTTCAGCTCGGTCACCCGGCGGCCTTCGAGTTCGCGAACCGGCTGGTCGATCTCGCGCCCGGCGACCTCGACCACGTGTTCTTCACCAACTCGGGCTCGGAGTCGGCGGACACCGCGCTCAAGATTGCGCTGGGCTATCACTACGTGCGCGGCAAGGGCTCGAAGACCCGCCTGATCGGGCGCGAGCGCGGCTACCACGGCACCAACTTCGGCGGCACCTCGGTGGGCGGTATCGTCAAGAACCGCATGTTCTACGGCAGCCTGCTCTCGGGCGTCGATCACATCCGCCACACCCACGACCTGGAGCACCAGGCATTCAGCCGGGGCGAGCCCGAGTGGGGCGCGCACCTGGCGGACGACCTGGAGCGGCTGGCGGCGCTGCACGACCCCTCCACCATCGCCGCCGTGATCGTGGAGCCCGTGGCCGGCTCCACCGGCGTGCTGGTGCCGCCCAAGGGCTACCTGCGCCGGCTCCGCGAAATCTGCGACAAGCACGACATCCTGCTGATCTTCGACGAGGTGATCACCGGCTTCGGCCGCCTGGGCTCGAGCTTCGCGGCCGACTATTTTGGCGTTCAGCCGGACATCCTGACCACCGCCAAGGGGCTCACCAACGCGACGGTGCCCATGGGCGCGGTGTTCTGCCGAGGCAAGATCTACGACGCCTTCCTCGAGAACACCGAGCAGGGCATCGAGCTCTTCCACGGCTACACCTACTCCGGCCATCCGCTGGCTTCGGCGGCCGGGATCGCAACCCTCGACGTCTACCGCGAGGATGGGCTGTTCGAGCGCGCCGCCGAGCTTGCGCCCTACTGGGAGGACGCGCTCTGGTCGCTCAGGGGCGGCCACCACGTGATCGACCTGCGCAACCTCGGCATCGTTGCCGGCATCGAGCTGGAGCCGCGGCCCGGCGCGCCCACCGCGCGCGCGATCGAGACTTTCCACAAGTGCTTCGACGAGGGCGTGCTGATCCGGGTCACGGCAGACACCATCGCGCTCTCGCCGCCGCTGATCGTCGAGAAGAGCCAGATCGACCGGATCTTCGACACCATCGGCGGCGTGCTGAAGACGGTGGACTGAGCGCACGGGCAAGACGCGGGAGCGGCGGGATGAAACAGGCCTACATCGTCGGCACCCTCGACACCAAGGGCGCGGAGCTGCTCTACATCCGCGATCTGCTCGCAGCGGACGGTGTGCAGGCCTGCGTCGTGGACGTGGGCACCGGCAGCGGAGACCGGCCTGACGGCGTGGACGTGAGCGCGGCGGAGGTCGCGGCCCATCATCCCGGCGGCGCCGATGCGGTGCTGAGCCTCGAAGACCGCGGCCAGGCGGTCGCCGCCATGGGCGAGGCGCTGGCGCTCTTCCTGCCGACGCGCGACGACATCGGCGGCGTGATCGGGGCAGGGGGCTCCGGCAACACCGCGCTGGTTTCCATCGGGATGCAGGCGCTTCCCATCGGTGTGCCGAGGGTGCTGGTCTCCACCGTCGCGTCGGGCAACGTTGCGCCCTACGTCGGGCCCAACGACATCACCATGATGTACTCGGTGGTGGACATCGCCGGGCTCAACCGCATCTCGCGGGTGGTGCTCGCCAACGCGGCGCACGCGCTCGCGGGAATGATGCGCAGCGAGGCGCCGGCGGCCGAGGACAAGCCTGCCATCGGGCTCACCATGTTCGGCGTCACCACGCCCTGCGTGGATCAGGTCCGCGCCACACTCGAGGCGCGCCACGACTGCCTGGTGTTCCACGCGACCGGGACCGGCGGACGCTCCATGGAGAAGCTGGTGGACTCCGGCCTGGTGCTGGGCTGCATCGACAGCACCACGACGGAGGTGTGCGACCACCTGATGGGCGGCGTCTTCAGCGCGGGCGGGGATCGGCTCGGCGCCTTCGCGCGGACGGGCCTGCCCTACGTGGGCTCGTGCGGCGCGCTCGACATGGTGAACTTTGGCGCGCGCGAGACGGTACCGGCGCAGTACGAAGGCCGCACCTTCCACATACACAACCCCAACGTGACGCTGATGCGCACGACGGCGGACGAGAACGCACGGATGGGCGAATGGATCGGGGCGAAGCTCAACGCCTGCCAGGGTCCGGTGCGATTCCTGATTCCGGAGCAGGGGGTCTCGCTGATCGATGCGCCGGGGATGCCCTTCCATGACCCCGACGCCGACGCGGCCCTCTTCGAGGCGCTGCAGCGGACGGTCGAGCAGACCGACACGAGGCGCCTGATTCGCCTGCCGCTCCACATCAACGACGCCGATTTCGCCCGGGCTCTCGTCGAGAGCTGGACCGAGATCGCCGCCTGACCAAGACCCGAGGAGACCGCCAGTGCCGGGCATGGACCGTCGAGCGCTGCTTGAGAAGTTTCACGGCATGGTCGCCCGCCGCGAACCGATCATCGGCGGCGGCGCGGGCACCGGGCTCTCTGCCAAGTGCGAGGAGGCCGGCGGCATCGACCTCATCGTGATCTACAACTCCGGCCGCTACCGCATGGCGGGCCGGGGCTCGCTCGCGGGCCTGCTGGCCTACGGCAACGCCAACGAGATCGTGAAGGAGATGGCGCACGAGGTGATTCCGGTGGTGCGGCAGACGCCGGTGCTCGCCGGAGTCAACGGCACCGACCCCTTCATGGTGCTCGACCGCTTCCTGGACGAGTTGAAGGCGCTGGGCTTCTCGGGCGTGCAGAACTTCCCGACCGTCGGCCTCATCGACGGCGTGTTCCGGGCGAATCTGGAAGAGACCGGCATGGGCTTCGGCCTGGAGGTCGAGATGATCCGGGCGGCGCACGAAGCCGATCTTCTCACCACGCCCTATGTCTTCTCGGAAGACGACGCGGTGGCCATGGCGAACGCCGGCGCCGACATCATCGTCTGCCACATGGGGCTCACCACCAGCGGCACCATCGGCGCCCAGACCGCGAAGTCTTTGGAAGAGTGCGCGACGTTGATCGACGCGTGGGCGCTCGCGGCCAGGGCCGTGAGCGAGGACGTCATCGTGCTCTGCCACGGCGGGCCCATCGCCTCGCCCGAGGACGCCACGTTTGTGCTGCAGAACGCCGCGCATGTGCACGGCTTCTACGGGGCGAGCAGCATGGAGCGTCTGCCCACCGAGGTCGCCATGACCGCGCAAACCAAGGCCTTCAAGGAGATCAGTTTCTGAGGCGCGGCGCCTTCAGACCCCCAGGTACCGGTCCGTGAGTGCCGGCGTGAGGTCGGCGCTCGCGCCGGACCAGCAGGTCGCGCCCTTCTCCAGGATGACGCAGCGCTCCGCCACGGCCGTTAGCTCCTTGAGTGACTTGTCGACCACGAGGATGGAGAGGCCGGCTTCCTTGAGCGTCGCGATCACCGACCAGATTTCCC
>JAPPKP010000074.1 GCA_028819955.1 Rhodospirillaceae bacterium
GCCGCGCTGGAGTGGTACATGCCGTAGAGCAGCGTGTCGGTATCGCCGGTCACCGCGGTGACGTAGACCTGCGAGACGTTCGGCGTGGTCTCCGAGTTCGACACCTGCTCGGCGAACAGCGCCCACGGAATCCTGCGGATGTCGGATTCGATGCCGATCTCCGCAAAGTTCGCCTGCATGAGCAGCGCGAAGCGCTCCTCCAGCGGCACCTCGCCGATCCAGGTGAGCTCCAGGGTGAACTCGTCCGGCGAGTACTTGCACTCGGCCAGATGCTGCCGCGCCGCATCGAGGTCGCGCGTCTGCGCCTTCTCGCGCGGGTTGGCGCCCAGCATCGCAGCCGGAATCGCGCCGGTCGAGAGCGTCCCCTGCGAGACCTCGTCGGTGACCGCGATGATCTTGACCCCGCCTTCGTAGTCGAAGGCCTTGGCCAGCGCGAGGCGGCAGTGCACGTCGTCGAGCGGCGGCCTGGTCGTGTTCAGCTTCATGTAGAAGCCGGTCACTCCGCCCTCGGTGAGCAGCTGCGCGCCCTCCCCGGCAAGCGCCCCCAGAACCTCCGGCGGCACCCACTGCGAGGAGATGTCGTGCTCGCCCTGGGCGATGAGCGTGCGCACCGTGGCCGCCTCCAGCCCGTAGCGAAGCCGTGCCGTATCCGGCGCCGCGTCGGCGATGGGCAGGAAGTAGCCGGCGTTCTTCTCCATCACCGTCTCGTCCTGCGGGTTGTGGGAGACGACGCGATAGGCGCCGGTGCCCGCCCCGTTCTGCGACAGGAAGGCCTGGCCCCAGTCGCCCATGTCGCCCTCACCTTCGCCGAGATTGGCCATGACGAGCTGCTTGTCGACGATGGGGAGTCGCACCAGCGACGAGACGAAGGGCGCGTAGGGCTCCGACAACGTGAACTGCACGGTGTGCGCGTCCAGCGCCTCGGCGCCTTCGACGCTCACGAACAGGTAGGAGAGCCCCTGGCCGATGGTCTTCATGCGATCGAGCGAGAAGACCACGTCCTCGGCGGTCAACGGATTGCCGCTCTGGAATTTCACGTCATCGCGGAGCGCGAAGGTGAAGCTCGTCCCTTCGCCGGTCCAGCTCGCGGCAAGATGCGGGTCGTGACCGGGCGCGCCCTGCTGCGGGATGACGAGGGTGTCGTAGACGTTGAACATCAGGATGGAGTCGGCGTAGTCCGTCGCCTTGGCCGGGTCGAGCTCGCCGACCGCGACCTCGTCCAGGCGCAGCACGCCGCCGGCCTGGACGATCTGGGGAATCGCCCCCAACGCTGCCACCAGCGAGGCTGCCGACAGCAACTTCAGCAATGTTCTCATGTCATGGTTCTCCCTAGTCTCAGTCTTCGATCTCGGCCGCCTGCGGCCGCTTGCTGTGGTCCCCAAAAATGTCCGATGTGCACACATGCAGGATCACGGCCGTCTGCGTGCCGTGGTTCCAGCTCGAATGCCGCCGCGTCGACTTGAAGTGGATGGAGGAGCCGGCCTCGAGCACGGTGCTCTCGTCCTCGGTCTCGACCGTGATCGCCCCTTCCAGAATGTAGAACAGCTCTTCGCCCTCGTGGCGTATCCATTCGGAACGATGACCCGGCGGCTTGTGGATGATGACGCTGTTGAGAACGCTGCCGGGGAACGACGCCGAGATGCGCTCGTAGCGGAGCGCGTGCTTCTCGATGGCGAAGGAGTGCCGCTCGCCGTGCAGCGTGAAGGGAGCATCGGGCCGGGGCTGCGCCAGGAACTCGGTCACGTGGGTGCGCAGCACGCCGGAGATCGCGGCGAGCGACGAAAGCGAGGGCGCGTTCAGCCCCCGTTCGATCTGGGAGATGAAGCCGACCGAAAGCCCGGCCCCGTCGGCCACCTGCTTGAGCGTCAGTCCGAGCTTCTGGCGGCGGTCGCGCAGCCGCTTGCCCAAGGGGGCGTCATGCTCTGCCGGCGGCGCGTTGGCCGAGCCCTTTGCCATCCCTCGGGGCACTCCCTCATTTCACTATAAGTAAAATCCTGACGCATGAGGCGGCACCAAGTCAACCGCTCATCGCCGGCAGCGTGATCGCCGCCGGCAGCGTCAGCGAGGGAAGGGGGATGCGTCCCGCGCGGCATCGCGCGCGCCATGAGAGACGGGCAGGCAAGAAGTTGGCGGGATTCGCCGGGATTAAGTGGGACTAAGTGGGACTAAGTGGGACAGGTAAAATTCCGGGCGGCAGCCGCCTGCCGAACGAACTCCCCCTCTCTCAAAGGTGGAGGGGGAACGCTAACGCTGCGCCTGGGCGTGGGCTTCGACCAGCCAGAGGTTCTTGTCGATATCGCGCGAGACCTCGACGAAGAGGTCCTCGGTGTCGGCATCGCCCGCATCGCCGGCCTCGGCGATGGCCGCGCGGATGCCCTTGCCGAAGGTGGCGAGCGCCACGCTCACGGCCTCCACGTGGTCGGCGCCCGCCGTGATCTCCAGCGGGTAGGCAGGGAGCCCTGAGTCCGCCGCGGCCACGGCCGCGGTTCCCCGCGCGGTGCCGCCGAGCACCGTGATGCGCTCCGCCAGGTTGTCGACGTGGCCCTGCACCGCCATGTGGATGGCATCGAAGAGCTCGTGCAGCGCGATGAAGGAGGGGCCCTTCACGTTCCAGTGCGCCTGCTTCATCTGGGTGGCCAGGTCCACCGCGTCGGCGAGGCGCGCGTTGAGCAGCGCGACCATCGCGGCGCGCGTGTTGTCGGCAATGTCGATCTTCGTGGGGTGCAATGTCTGGGACATGACGACGTTCCTTTTCTGACCGGGCTGCGGTGGCTGCCGCTCGACGGCCGATCGTCTTCGCGGGCGGCCCCTTGGATACTCTGCGGCGCTACGGCCCGTTCCGACACGGGAATGCGGGCACTGCGCCGCCACCCGTGATGTGGTTATGACGCGACTAATGTGCAACGCCGGGCGGGCTGCCTCACAAGCATAGCACTCATGCGCAGAGCGCCCGCCAGGGGCTAAGGCACGCCTCTGATGTAGCGCCGGGCCGCGCTTGGGGAGAGGGAGAGGCGGGCCGCGATCTCGACGGGGGAGGCGCCGGCGCGGGCGAGGTGCACGGCGCAGGCACGGCGCGCCCGCGGCAGGTAGACGCTGCAGCCACCGAGATAATCCGAGACCCGGTGGGCGGTTCCCTCGGCCTTGAGCAGGCGGGCGAGCGGATGGTCGGGGTGGCGCGCGAGATGGCGCGGCTTCGGGATGTGGATCTCGCGCCCGCCCCAGGCCAGCGCCATCGCGATCGCGGTCGATCTGCCTGCGACGTCCGCAATCTCCTCCAGCACGCCGGGGAGAGGCGCAGACTCAGTCATCGCGCTCGCTCGCCGTGCGAATCCGCCTGCCGAGATGGCGGATCAGGGCATCGGCCTGGACATTGTTGAGCGCCAAGTGGGATTCCGCGCGGCCGAGGCCCGCGTAGCGGGCGGCGTAGGCACCGAGCGCTGCCTCGCTCCCGATCCGCACCCGGCCCCGGCGGTGGAGCAGGCGCCATTGCGCCTCCAGCACGCGCGCCCGCGGGCAGCGCCTCTCCCGCACCCGCCCGTCCTGCCCGAGGGAAATGTGCGGCCGCCAATCCACGCCGGCGGACCGTGCGAGCCAGGCCTTGAGCGCCTGGATAGGGCGGTCGAGACCGGCCGGTGCGGTGCCGGCGTCTCCGTCGAGGCGCGCCAGGCGGCGGAGCCAGGCGCCGAGCGCGTCGTCCGAGCGGTCGTGGATCAGGCCCAGGTGATACGCGCTCTGCCAGAGCGCGTGCAGCTTGCGCGTCGCCGGCCCACTGGGGAGGTGCGAGCGAGTCGAAGTCTGGTTTGGCGGTTGGCGGGGTGTTCCCAAAACGACAGCCCCCCTCCTCACCCCAGCCCTCTCCTCCCCGAGGGGAGGAGAGGGAGACGAGGCGGCGGCCGTCTGGGTTCCCCCTCCGCCTTTGGGGGAGGGGGACAGGGGGAGGTGGAGGGCATTCGATCCGATTTGATCGTCCGTGGCCGAGCGCGGCTGGGTGACGGTCTCCTGCCACAGCCGCTCGGCGCGGGCACGCCCGCCCGATCCTGCCGCCGGCCGTGTCTCCTCCCTCCGCATGCTGTGCAGGCGTCCGCTCCTCATGCCGCCTCCGCCGGTGCGTGGTCGTCCAGCAAGGCGGCGACGACGCGGTCGAGGTCGCCGCGCGTGGCGGCAATGGTCACCTCGTCGGTCGCTCTCGCGATGGTGATGCCGATCTGCGCGAGCTCGCCCGCCGGGAGCTTGCGGAGTGCGCTGCGGTCCAGCGACTCTCTGACGCGGATCAGCGCCTCGGCCCGGTCGGGAAAGCGCGCGCGCAGCCGCCGGATCGTCTGCGCCTCGTCCGCCAGCGAGATGGTGCCCGGCTGCTTGCGGAGCCCGAACCTGATGCCGTCCACGGTGACCGTGCGCGGGCTGGCGAAGAGGTCGGGCCGGGCCAGGATCGCTGCGCGCAGCGCCTCTTCGGATACCGCCTGCTCGGCGATGCGATTGCGCAGCGCGCGAAGCCGCCCGGCCAGGGCCTTGCGCTGAAGCGCCTTAACGTCTTCGGCCAACGCCTCCGTCGTCGCCCGTGCGGCGGCGAAGGTGCGGGCGAGGGCGACGATGTCCTCCATCGATAGCGGCGGCGGCACGGTCGATGCGGTCATGGGGTTCTCCCGTTCATGTTTCTTGCTTCTCTCTTCAGCGATCGCAGCACGTCGCATGCCGCCCCCTCCTCACCCCGGCCCTGTCCTCCCCGAGGGGGCGGAGAGGGAGAATTTGCCGGTGCCGTCTACGTCCCCCCTCCGCCTTCGGGGGACAGGGGGAGGAGGGCAAGCTCGCCGAGGCACGTTTGCGGCGATCTTGGCTGTCGTCGTCCGCAGTCGCGGGGCGGGGAATGGCCGCGGGCCAGGCGCGGTCGGCGGGCCAGTCCTGCGCGGCGCGGCGGAGGATGGTCTCGGCGCGGCGCGCGGTGATGCTCGCGCCGGCGGTGACGCGGTCGACCGTGTCGCCGCTGCCGGTCAAGAGGCGCGAGGCGTAGGAGACGGAGAGGCCGCGGGCGTCGGCGAAGGCGTGGATGAGGGTAACGAGCAATCTGTCACTGTGCACCATCGCGCATATATGCCCGATCACACATATGCAAAGCAAGCACTTTCATGCACGACCGTTTGTGCTATATTGTGCACATGACCGAATCAACTCGACCGAGCGAGCAGATCCGCCGTGCCGTGCGCGAGGCGCTCGCGGCCGCCGGTGTGGGCGCGCGACGCTTCGAGACAGCCCGCGGGCTCCGGCCCTGGACGCTCAGGGGAATTCTGGACCCGACCCGCCAGCAGGCGCCGTCGGTGGACCGCGCGGCCGAGATCTGCGCTGCACTCGGGCTGACGCTCTCGATCGGTCCTCCTGCCGATGCGCGCGCCAATGGTGAGGACGACGAGGCCGGCGCGGGGAGAGAGGCGGCGCTGTCGGAGCCGCCGACCTCCGAGTGGGGCGGCGCATTGCCGCCAACCCCGCCGTCGGTGCCGATTCTCAGCCTGGAAAGGTCGGTCCGGGCGCTGGTGCGGCTCGTCGCTGACGCCGGCGGCGATCCGATCCCGGAGGAGCTTCGCTCCTCCCCTACGGCGGGCTTTGCCGGCTCGGATGCGCGCCCGGTCGCGGCGGCGAACGAGAACGGCGTGCCGCCCGGTGCGCGCTCGGTGGGGACCCGCGAGGTCGCCGCAGCGGCGGGCGCTGGCGCGGTCAATCTCGACGAGGCGCCGGTCAAGGGCCCGGTCTGGTTCCGCCGCGACTGGCTCGATGGCCACGGCATCGACCCGACCCGCTGCGTGGTGATTTCGGTGCGGGGCGAGTCGATGGAGCCGACCCTGCCTGCCGGCTCCAAGATTCTGGTGGACCGCGAGCGCACCCGCCGCCGCGCCGGGCGCATCTTCGTGGTTACCACCGGCGAGGGCCTGGTCGTGAAGCGGCTGGAGCGGCGCGGGCGGCAGTGGTTCCTCGCCAGCGATCACCCGTCCTGGCAGCCGGTGCCCTGGCCGCGGGAGGCGGAGGTGATCGGCGAAGTGCGCTGGGCCTCCCGCACCTTCGAGTAATGCTGCGTGCGGCGCTGATCGTTGCTGTGGCGGCTGCCGCGCTCGCCGCCTGCACCCCGCCCACGCACATCGAAGGTCACAAGATCCGCGCCACCGCAGCGTCCGCCGGCGCGCTGCATCAAGGGGCGCCCACTTGGTTCACGGCGTGGTGGGGCGACTACCTGCGCGACGCGCAGGGCCGCTACGCCGTGCTCGCGCTCGACCGCAACGGGCGGGGCGGCTGGTACGTCTACTGCGGCACCGGCGGGTGCCACCTCCTCGATCACATCCGGGCCCGGCCGATCAAGGATGTCCAGTACGAGCACCGGGCGCTCGAGCGGTGCCGCGAAGCCGTTGCGAAGGTTCACCCCGCTACCCGGCCCGCCTGCGCTCTCTACGCGATCGAGAACAAGATCGTCTGGCAGGGCCCGCTGCCGTGGGAGGGTGCGGGGGGAACCCCGGAGCGCCGCGTGGCGCTCGGCGCGTCGCCCGACCTGATCGGCCCGAGTCTGGCGCTCAGCGCCATCGAATTCTGGCGCAGGAAGTGGCTGGACGACTGACCGCGCCTCGACGTCTCCGGAAGCAGTAGAATCCCCCGCACCATGGTGCGGTGCACGGGCAAGGCAGGCGCGCCCATGATCGCGCCATGCAACGCGCGATCCTCAGCCGCCAGCACGAAGGCGACCAGGGCACCCTGGGGGTCCTGAGCGGCCCCGGCCTCCCGCCGACCTGCATCATGGAGCCGCCCTGGCGCGGCAACAGGCGCAACCGCTCCTGCATCCCGGCCGGGCTCTACGAGGTGGTGCCGCATCTTTCGCCGCGGCATCGGCGCTGCCTGCTGGTGACGCAGGTGCCGGGCCGCAGCCACATCCTCTTCCATGCCGGCAATCTCGGCGGCGACGTGGAGCGCGGCTGGCATACCCACACCCAGGGTTGCCTGCTTCCGGGTCTCCGCCAGGGCCGCATGACCGTCAGCGGGCGCCGGCAGGCAGCGGTGCTCGCCTCGCGCACGGCGTTCCGTCAGCTCATGGACTGGGCCGCAGGCCGGCCCTTCGTATTGGAGGTACACAGTGCTTGAAACACTCTTCAACTTCGGCGTCTCGGTGCTCACCGGCGGCGCGACCGGGCTTCTGGGCACGGCGCTTTCGGCTGTCGTGGACTTCTTCCAGTCGCGGCAGCGGCACGCCCAGGAGCTGGACCTGCGCCGCCTCGACATCGAGCTCGCCAAGGCCGAGGCCGAGGGCGCCGCCGCCCACGCCGCCATCGAGGCCCAGGCCGCACGCGAGAAGGCCGAGTGGGAGGCTATGGAGGCGTCGTACCGGGAGGCCGCCCGGCGCTGGTCCCGCCCCGGCGAGGGCTGGGCGATGCAGCTCGTCGACGTGGTGCGGGGCCTCACGCGGCCGGCGCTCACCTGGAGCCTCTTCGCCCTCGTGGGCGCGATCTACTTCCTGCTCGGCGCCTCGGATCTGGCGGCCGTAAGCCTCCGGCCCCGCATCGTCGAGACCGTACTCTACCTCTTCACCGCCGCGATGCTCTGGTGGTTCGGCGCCCGTCAGATCGAGAAGCGGCGTTCGCGCGGGGGCGGGTCGGCAGCCGGATGAGCGATCTCGAGACCTGGATCGCGCGCGGCGTGGTGAGCGCCGTTGTCGCCGCCTGCGTCGGCCTCTTCGTGCGGGTGCGCCGGCTCGAATCCGCGAGCGCCGTCATCAGCAAGAGCCTGGGCGATCTCGAAGCCCGCGACACCGGCGTGGGCACGCTCGGCGCGCGCATGGAGACGGTCGAGCGCGGCCTGGTCAAGCTCTCCACGGCGCTCGAATCGCTACCCGATGCCCGCGAGTTCGCGGCCCTCGGCCGCTCGGTCACGGCGGTGCAGGGTGAGATCGCGGCGCTCCGCGCGACCCTCGACGGCATGGACAAGATGATGGCCGGGCTCGACAAGCAGCTCGACCAGATCAACGCTCATCTGTTGGGGGGCGCCTGAGCCGAGCGAAGGGCGCGGTCCACGCCACCGGCGCATAAAGCCGGCCCCGGCGCCACCTGACCGCCGAGAGCCCAGGAGGCAAACAGTGGCCGCCAGCGGCGCCGGGGCCTTGTCCGCCGCCGGCCCGGGATCGGACGCGGCGCCGCGACTACGCTGCGACCGGCCCAGCGAGGACAGGGATACCGGCGGCGGAGCATTCCATTATCATGTTAATCGGCCATATAGAACAGATAAAATGCTATGTCGAATTCGGTATGACGCCCCAACCCATTCTTGAGAACACCTAATTGTGAACAAATTATTGTGAGGTCCGCCCGCTGCCCAATTTCTTGACCCGCCCGCCGTCCAATTCATCGGCCTGCTCGCCGGCGCTGCAGGATGAAGAAGCCGAAGCTCAGCAGCGCCATCGATCCCATGGTGAGGAACGCGAGACCCCATGCGTTGGTCCCGCCCAGCGGCGCGGCGACATCGAGGACCGCACCCACCAGCGCCGGCGCGAACAGCGATCCGCCGAACCCCAACGTCGAATGCACCGCCAGCGTGGCCCCGCGATGGCCTACCGGGGACGTGGCGACGGCTCCGGCGGTAAGCGCTGCCGAATCGGCCTGGATCGCGGCGGAATAGATCAGACACAGCACCACCACGGCGGCGAAGGGCAGCGGCGAAGAGAATCCGACAGCGACGCTGATCGCAAAGGTCGCCAGCATCACCCACGTGAGCAGACGCACGCGGCCGATACGCAAGGCCAGCTCCGCCCCGCCGATGCTCGAAACCACCGCGACGAGGGCGATCGCCGTGGCGAAGAGCGTGGCGTCGAGCTCGAATTCGGCACCGCTGCCCAGGCAGAACACCAGGAAGGGCACAATCCAGGAGCGCATGGCGAAGAGCTCGGCCCCGTGGCCGGCATAGGCGACGATGTAGCCCATGGTCTCCCGCGAGCGCAGCACCGGGCGGAAGTCCAGAACGTGGCCGCGCTCCTCGGCGGCGGCTTCCGGCTCCCTCGGTGCGACGACCGCTGCAAGCGCTATGGCGCCGAGGACCGGGCCGGCGGCCACGAACAGGAAGGCGCCGCGCCAGCCGAACCACTCCAGCGCGCCGCCTGCGAGTGAATAGGACACCGCAGTGCCGATGCTGAAGGAGGCGGTGTAGAAGGCCACCGCGCGCGGCTGTCGTGCCTCGGGCAGGCGGTCGGTAAGCACCTTCAGGCCCGGCATGTAGGTGCCGGCGAGGCCCGCGCCCGCGATCACGCGCCAGGGCAGGGCGGACCAGAAGCCCGTTGCCAGGAAGGCCAGCCCGACCAGCCCGCCCGCCGAGAGCACCGCTCCCAGGATGAAGACGTAGCGGGCATCGATCCGGTCGGTCATCGCGGTCAGGAGCGGGACCACGAGAACATAGCCGCCGAAGAACGCGCCCGAGAGCCAGCCGGCCATGGCGTTGCTCATATGCCATTCGGGCTGAAGCACCGGCAGCAGCGACCAGTAGGCCGCAAAGCCGGTCATCGACAGCACCTCGGCCAGGCACATCACGGCGATCAAGGCCGGCGGCCGCCGCACGATGGCCTGCGCGATCACGGCGCCTCTTCCAATGTCCGCTGCGATGGTCGAATCATGTCGGGTCCCGCATTAGACCTGACACATCATGTGCGAGCGGCAGTCCGGCACAACTGCCCTTGCCGTCTCTGCCGCAGCGCCTGTAGCCTCGCCTCCCCCCAGAACGGAGTCTCGGCATGTCCATGTCCGCAGTCATCTCCCCATCGAGTTCACGCTGATGCGCCTGGCAGGTAAGCGCGCCCTGGTGACCGGCGGTGCTTCGGGCATCGGCGCCGCGACCGCCGAGCGCTTCGCGGCGGAAGGCGCGGCCGTCGCGATTGCCGATCTGAACGGCGCCGGCGCGGACGAACGAGCAGCGGCAATCTGCGAACGGGGCGGGACGGCGCTCGGCATCGCGGCGGACGTGGGCGACGAAGACTCGGTCGCTGCGATGACCGCCCGCGCGTGGGACGCGCTGGGCGGCGTCGACATCCTCGTGAACAACGCCGCGATTCCGACCATCGGCACGGTCGAGGAGCTGGCCGCCGACGAGTGGGATCGTGTGATCGACCTCGATCTTTCGAGCATCTACCGGGTCAGCCGGGCGGCATGGCCGCGCTTCGTGGAGGCCGGCGGCGGGACGATCCTCAGCACCGCATCGGTCGCCGGAATCATCGGCATGGCCGGCCAGCACGGCTATTCCGCCGCCAAGGCGGGCGTCGTGATGCTGACCAAGTGCATGGCTCTCGACGGCGCCGCCCACGGCATCCGCGCGAACTGCGTCTGCCCCGGTTTCGTCGAAACGCCGATGGTCTTGACGTACTTCGAGGCGCAGGAAGACCCCGCGGCGAGCCGGGCGGCAGTCAATGCCGCCCATCCCTTGGGACGCATCGGCCAACCCGCCGAGATTGCCGCCGCGTTCCTCTACCTCGCGTCCGACGAGGCCGGCTGGGTTACCGGCACCGCGCTCGTGATCGACGGCGGGCTCACCGCCGGGCTGCCGCCAGGGTAGCCGCGCGCAGATCGCACACTGCGCGCGTGGGCCTGCCCCCGCCGCTGTCCCACGGAATCCCACCGAATCCCGGCGTATCCCGCTTGGTTTTTCTCGGGCGCCTGCGACGCGCTCCGCTCAGCGCCGGTTGGCGGCGTCCTCGTGCCGGTAGGGGTGGGCCGGGTAGACGCCCATGATCCGCACCTCGCGCGAGAAGTAGTCGAGCTCGCTCAAGGCCCGCCCCAGCGCAAGGTCCGACGGGTGGCCCTCCACCTCCGCGAAGAACACCGTCGCAGAGAAGGTGCCGCCCACCATGTAGCTCTCGAGCTTCGTCATGTTCACCCCGTTGGTGGCGAAACCGCCCAGGCACTTGTAGAGCGCAGCCGGCACGTTGCGGCACTCGAACATGAACGACGTGATCATCGGCCCCTCGCCGGGCGCGGGATCGAGCGGCACCCGCGACAGCACCACGAAGCGGGTCGTGTTGTGCGCCTCGTCCTCGATGTCCGCCTCCACGATCGCAAGCCCGTACGTCTCGGCCGAGAGCCGGGATGCGATCGCGGCCCGCGTAGCATCGCCCACCGCCGCCACCTCGGCCGCAGCACCTGCGGTGTCGGCATGCACCACCGGCAGCAGGCCGAGGCGCGTGATCAGCTTGCGGCACTGGGAGAGCGCATGGATGTGCGAGTGCACGGTCTCGAGCCCGGAGGGGTCGGCGCCATGGCAGGCGAGGAGGTTGTGGCGGACCCGCTCGAAGTGCTCGGCGACGATGTGGAGGTCGGACTGGGGCAGGAGCTGGTGGATGTCGGCGACGCGGCCCGCCGCCGAGTTCTCGATCGGGATCATGGCGAGCGCCGCGCGGCCGTCCGAGACCGCGGCGAAGGTATCGCCGAAGGTCTTGCAGGGGAGCGTGGTCATCGCCGGATAGCGCGCGACGCAGGCGGCCTCGGAATAGGCGCCCGGCTCCCCCTGGAAAGCGATCACGGCGGCCGGATCGTGGGCTGCATCGTTGCCGCTGGTTGAGCTGGAGGGTGGGGACATGGGGCGGAAGCCTGTCGGGTGAGGGCCGCCGCAGCGGGCGCCGCTGGAACAGGCGCTGGATTATCCGCACGGCGCGGAGGTGTCAACGCAGGTGATATCGCCGGTGCGGGATGCGCTATGGTGCGGCATTGTAAGAGGAATACCATGAACGACCCCGTTCGCCCCCCGCACCCGGACGAGCTCGACCCCATCGAAACCGCGAGCCGCGACGAAATCGCGGCACTGCAGCTCACCCGGCTGCGGGCGACCTTGCAGCGCGCCTACGACAGTGTTTCCCACTACAAGAGGTGTTTCGACGAGGCCGGCGTGAGCCCAACCGATCTCAAGTCTCTCGACGACCTCGCCAAATTCCCGTTCACGGTCAAGGACGACCTCCGGCTCAACTACCCCTTCGACATGTTCGCGGTGCCGCTGGAGCAGATCATCCGCATCCATGCCTCGAGCGGCACCACCGGCATCCCCACCGTCGTGGGCTACACCAGGAACGACCTCGACATGTGGGCCGGCCTCGTCGCCCGCTGCCTGCGCGCCGCCGGCGTGCGTCCCGGCGACATGGTGCACGTGGCTTACGGCTACGGCCTCTTCACCGGCGGCCTCGGCCTCCATGCCGGCGCCGAAAAGCTTGGCTGCACGGTGATCCCCGCCTCGGGCGGATTCACGGAGCGCCAGGTGGGCATGATTTACGACTTCGAGCCTCGGGTCATCGCCGTGACCCCGTCCTACATGCTGGCGATCGGCGACGAGTTCGAGCGCTTGGGGCTGGACCCGCGGCGCTGCTCGCTGCAGATCGGCATTCACGGCGCCGAGCCCTGGACCGAAGCGATGCGCGACGAAATCGAATCCCGGTTCGCCATGCAGGCGATCGACATCTACGGCTGCTCCGAGGCCATCGGCCCCGGCGTCTCCATCGAGTGCGTCGAGAGCAAGGATGGGCTCCACATTTGGGAGGACCACTTCTACCCCGAGATCATCGATCCAGGGACCGGCGCCGTGCTGTCCGACGGCGAGGCGGGAGAACTGGTCATCACCTCCCTCACCAAGGAGGCATGCCCGATCGTTCGTTACCGCACCCGAGACCTCACCAGGTTGCTGCCGGGCACCGCGCGCTCCATGCGGCGCATGCGGCGGGTCATGGGACGTAACGACGACATGCTGATCATCCGCGGCGTCAATCTGTTCCCGTCGTTCATCGAAGAGATCGTGCTCGAGGACGGGCGCTTGTCGCCGCACTACTATCTCGAAGTGCGGCGGCCGGGGCGCCTCGACGAGTTGACGGTCGTCGTCGAAGCCAAGCCGGGCGCCGCCGATGAAGAGACACGACAAGCGGTCGCACGCGATCTCGTCGGCCGAATTCGGTCTCTGATCGGCATCAGCAGCAAAGTCACGGTCGGAGAGCCGGGCTC
The DNA here is from genome assembly GCA_028819955.1 of Rhodospirillaceae bacterium. Next base: position 12,981 of record JAPPKP010000074.1, read on the forward strand.
GATCGAACGCTCCATCGGCAAGGCCAAGCGCATCGTCGACCTGCGTCCGAAGGCGTAAGGCGTCTTCAGCAGGAAGGCTGTCACGCCGCAGGTGCCAGAGCACCGGCGACAGGAGGTTTGACAGATCTTGTATAAGAACAAATAGCGAACAATCATGAGCGCATCCCGCCCCATACCTCCGGCCCGAGTCCCGCGTGAGCGCGCCGAAGCGGTCGCCCAGGCCGATCTGGCGGCGCTGCGGCGGCGCATCGCGGCGCTCGAACGCCGCCCGGCTGCACTGGAGGGCGCCGTTGCCGGAAGCCGGGCAGGGCAGCCCTGGCCGCTCGGCATCGATGCCCTGGATGGCGCCCTGCCGGAGGGGGCCTCGCGTCGGACGGCCTGCACGAGGCCGCGGGCGCAAGCGCGGCAGACGCCCGCCACCCGCGCAACCAGCGCGTGATCCCGAACTCGCGGGACTTCCGGTGAGGGTAGGCGCGCTTCGCCAAGTCACGATGAGGATATTGAGCATGCACTTGACTCCATATGCAGTGGGGAACATAAAGTGAGCAGGAAGTGGGAGGTTGAAATTGCAGACGAGTTCCAGCCGGAGTTCGACAGACTGCGGGGGGATGTACAAGACGCGATCCTGTCGATGTCTCGCTTGCTGCAGCAGTTCGGGCCGCAGTTGGGGCGGCCTCAGGTGGACACGCTGAAGGGCTCGCGGCATGCAAACATGAAGGAAGCGCGGTTCGGTGCAGCGGATGGAAAATGGCGCCTCGCCTTTGCCTTCGACCCCAAGCGCAGGGCCATATTTCTCGTTGCCGGCGACAAGTCGGGGGGCAGCGCCAGGCGGTTCTATCGCGCGCTCATCCGCAAGGCCGACGAGCGCTTCGATAAGCACCTCGCTCGCCTCGCACAGAATGGAGGATTGCAATGTCCGTGAATGTGAACGACATAATCGCGAAGCTCGATCCCGAGAGGCGGCGGCGGATCGAGGAGCGGGCGGCCGAGCTTATCGCCGAGGAAATGACCTTGCGCGAGCTACGCAAGGCGCGGCAGCTCACCCAGGCGCGCGTCGCGGCCGAGCTCGGCATCAGCCAGGACGGCGTCTCGCGGCTCGAGCAGCGCAGCGACCTGCTGCTGTCCACCTTGCGGAAGACCGTGGAAGCGATGGGGGGCAGCCTCACGCTCATCGCCAGGTTCCCCGATCGCCCACCCGTCGAGCTGTCGGGCATCGCCGAGAGTGCCCCCCGCGACTGACGGGCGAGGCAGCCACATGCGCGAACGGATCGAGGTCTTCGAGGGCGATATCACCACGCTGGCGGTCGATGCCATCGTCAACGCGGCCAACAACAGCCTGCTGGGTGGCGGCGGGGTCGACGGCGCCATTCACCGCGGCGCCGGGCCCCGCCTGCTCGAAGAATGCCGCACGCTGGGCGGGTGCGAGACTGGGGACGCCAAGCTCACGGGCGCCTACGATCTGCCCGCCCGCTTCGTGATCCACACCGTGGGCCCGGTTTGGCACGGCGGCGGGCAAGGAGAGCCCGCGCTTCTGGCACGCTGCTACCGCCGCTGCTACGAAATCGCGGGCGAGCAGGGGATCGCGTCCATCGCATTCCCCGCGATCAGCACCGGCGTCTACGGCTATCCGCTCGACCAGGCCACGCGCATCGCCGTGACAGAGACTCGCAACCATCTCGAAGCCGAGAGCGCGCTTCGCAAGGTCGTGTTCGCCTGCTTCGGCGCGGAGGCGAGCGCCATGTACCGGACCGTGATCGACGACACCTTCGCCGACGAATAATCCGCCGCAGCGATCGACGGCACTGCGCGTACGGGAACAGGCGCCCGAGACTTGCCGTCTGTGCCCCTCGATGGTTCGTTAGGGCGCGAGGCGATCACGCATTTTCGGAAGAAGGGCCCATGAACTTCGACATCGGCGACAAGGCGAAAGAGGTGCGCGACCGCGTCGCGGCCTTCATGACGGCGCACGTCTACCCCAACGAAGAGGAGATGCTGGCGCAGGTCGACGACGGCGACCGCTGGCAGCCGATCCCGCTGCTCGACGAGCTGAAGGCGAAGGCCAGGGCCGAGGGGCTTTGGAACCTGTTCCTGCCCGAGAGCGACTACGGCGCCGGGCTCTCCAATCTCGACTACGCGCCCGCCTGCGAGGAGATGGGACGCTCCCTCTTCGCGCCCGAGGTCTTCAACTGCTCGGCGCCCGATACCGGCAACATGGAGGTGCTGGTCCGCTACGGCACCGAGGCGCAGCGCGAGGAATGGCTGACCCCGCTGCTCGCGGGCGAGATCCGCTCCGCCTTCGCCATGACCGAAGTCGAAGTCGCCTCCTCCGACGCCACCAACATCGAGACCCGGATCGAGCGCGTGGGCGACGAGTACGTCATCAACGGGCGCAAGTGGTGGACCTCGGGCGCCATGGACCCCCGCTGCCGCATCCTCATCGTGATGGGCAAGACCGATCCCGAGAACCCGGATCGCCACAAGCAGCAGTCGATGATCCTCGTGCCGCTGCCCTGGCCCGGCGTCAGTGTGAAGCGCATGCTCCCGGTCTTCGGTTTCGACGATGCGCCGCACGGCCACGCCGAGGTGCTGTTCGAGAACGTGCGCGTGCCGGCGGCGAACATGCTGCTGGGCGAGGGGCGGGGCTTCGAGATCGCCCAAGGGCGGCTCGGGCCGGGCCGCATCCACCACTGCATGCGGCTGATCGGCGCCGCCGAGCGCGCGCTTGAGCGCATGTGCCGGCGCACGCAGATGCGCGTCACCTTCGGCAAGCCGATTGCGGACCAGACCGTCACGCAAGAGCGCATCGCCGAAGCCCGCATCATGATCGAGCAGGCGCGGCTGCTCACGCTCAAGGCCGCCTACATGATGGACACGGTCGGCAACAAGGTCGCGCGCAAGGAGATCGCGATGATCAAGGTGGCCGCGCCCAACATGGCCTGCCAGGTGATCGACTGGGCGATGCAGGCATTCGGCGGTGCGGGCATCACGGCCGACTACGGCCTCGCCGCGGCTTACGCCAACGCGCGCTACCTGCGCCTCGCCGACGGGCCGGACGAGGTCCACCGCAACCAGATCGCTCGCCTGGAGCTCAGGCCCTACCGGAACACGGTGAGCGAGCGGGGGGCAAACGCCTTCGTACCGCCGCTCGACGAGGAACCCGGCCTCAGCACACGGCCGCGCTTCGTCGTTTAGGGCGTGTCCGTCTTAGACGGACACGCCCTAGGCCGCGACCGCGGCCCCCCGCTAAAGCGGCGCCCTAGCGGAGGCGCCGCCCCCAGCCCCGCTGCCGTGGGCGAATAATATCCAAAC
>JAPPKP010000365.1 GCA_028819955.1 Rhodospirillaceae bacterium
CGTCATGCGCCGGCTCAACCTCTCCTACGGGCCGTCGATCATGGTCGGCGCGTTCATCGGCACCCTGGTCTATCTCGAGTTCAAGGCCAATGCGGTTGCGATTGCCGCGGCCACCGTGGTGGGCGCCGTGATCGTCGGCATCTACGTCGAGCGCCTGTGCTTCCGGGCCATTCGCCGGGGCGCGGCGGTGGCGTCGATGGTCTCGAGCTTCGTCATATGGATGCAGCTCGAAGAGATCGTGACCGTGGTGTTCCCCGACCGGACCTACTTCTTCCCGCCCCTGGTCACGGCCGATCCGATCGATCTGGGGCCGTTCTTCTTCAAGGTGGAGAACATCGTGATGTTCGCCGTTGCGGCGGTCATGACCGTGCTGCTCCACTGGCTGCTGCAGTACACGCGATTCGGTCTGGCGCTCCGCGCCGTCTCCGAGAACCCGCGCGCGGCGCTCTTCATGGGCATCAACGTCGGCGCGGTCATGTTCCTGGCCTTCGTCATTGCATCGGCCTTCGGCGGCGTCGCCGCCTACCTCATCGTCAGCGCGGACGGCCAGATCACCCCGCTCTTCGGGCTCTGGGCCACCTTCAAGGGGCTGATCGCCATGATGCTGGGCGGCATGGGCTCGATCCCCGGCGCCATCCTCGGCGGGCTGCTGCTCGGCGTCGTCGAGGCCCAGAGCATCTGGTATCTCGGCACCGAGTACCGCGACCTCTCCGCCTACTTCCTGCTCTTCCTGTTCCTGGTCTTCCGGCCCGGCGGCCTCATGGGCCAGCTCGCCGTCGAGCGCGAGCTGGCGGCGACGCGGCGCGTCTGAGCCATGGACGATATCTATCTCATCACGATCCTCTCCAACATCGGCATGATCTCGTTCATCGCGCTCTCGGCCTATCTGCTGCTCGTGGTGGGCGAGATCTCGTTCGGCCAGCAGGCCTTCTTCGCGGTCAGCGCCTACGGCTCCGGCATTGCGACTGCGATGTGGGGCTGGCCGATCTGGCTCGGCCTGCTTTGGGGCGCGCTGGTGGCCGGGGCGGCGGCGCTCGTGGTGGCGATCCCGACGGTGCGGCTCAGGGGGCTCTACTTCTCCGTCGCGACGCTCGCCTTCGCCGAGATGGTGCGGCTGATCTTCGAGATATTCAGGTACCAGGTGGAGATCGACGGCGAGCTGGTCGGCCCCGACGGCTCCGACGGCTTTCGCGACATCCGCGCCATCTACGACAGCAACGTCTCGGCCTTCGAGTACATGCTGATCATCTACGGGCTGCTGGCGGTGGTGCTCGTCGGCTTCCTGATCCTCGAGCGCTCCCGCCTCGGCGCGATCTTCCGGATGATCGGCGAGGACCCGATGCTGACGGAGATGCAGGGGCTCAACGTCACCAAGTACAAGATCCTTGCCGTCGTCATGGCCGGCATCGTCGCAGGCATCGGCGGCGCCCTCTATGCGCACCTCGCGACCTATGTCGAGCCCAAGATCTTCAACGTGATGCTGGGCGTGCACGCGCTCGCCTACGGCCTGATCGGCGGGCTGGGCACGGCGTTCGGGCCGCTGATTGGGGTCGCCATCGATATCGGCCTGCTGGAATCGATCCGCGCGATCTCCGGCTACCGCATGATCGTCTTCGGCGGCCTGGTCGCCCTGCTGCTCATCGTGCGCCCGCGCGGGCTGCTGGACGAAGCCGCCATGCACTGGCTGCGCGGGCGCTGGCGAGGGTTGGTCCGTGCTGAGAATTGAGGGCCTGAGCCGGTCCTTCGGGGGCGTCGCCGCCCTGGAGGCGCTCGATCTCGCGGTCGCGGACGGCGAGGTGGTGGGCCTCATCGGCCCCAACGGCTCGGGCAAGACGACGCTCTTCAACGTCATCACCGGCGTTCACCAAGCCGATACCGGCCGCGTCCTCCTGCGCGACGAGGACATCACCAGGAGCACGCCGGCCGGAATCGTCCGCCTCGGCATCGCGCGGACCTTCCAGAACCTCCGCATCTTCCAGCGCATGAGCGTGCGCGAGAACGTCTGGGTGGCGCAGCACAGCCTGCCGGGCGTGGGGCCGCTGGCGCTGCTGTCCAACCGGTCCGCGGCCGAGCGGGCGCGGAAGGCGGAGGTCGATCGCCTGCTCGACGCGGTGGGCCTCGCCGATCGGCGGAACGTGCTGGCGGGCAGCCTGCCGCTCCCCGAACAGCGCCGGCTCGAGCTCGCCCGGGCGCTCGTGCGCTCTCCGGCGCTGCTGCTGCTGGACGAGCCGGCGGGTGGCATGACACCGGCCGAGACCGCGGAGATGGCCGCCCTCATCCGCGACTTCGCGGTGCCGGGGCGCACCTGCATCGTCATCGAGCACAAGCTCGACCTGATCTCGACGCTGTGCCAACGCCTCTGCGTCCTCAATTTCGGCCGCAAGATCGCGGACGGCGAGCCGGGCCGGGTCCTGGAGCAGGCCGACGTGCTGGAAGCCTATCTCGGTAGGGATGCAGTGAATGCTTGAGATTCGCGACCTGCACCTCAGCTACGGCAAGGTGCGCGCCGTCCAGGGCGTCTCGCTGGAGGTCGCGGAGGGCGAGATCGTCGCCCTGATCGGCGCGAACGGCGCCGGCAAGAGCTCGACCATGCACGCGGTGTGCGGCATCGAGCGGCCGTCCGGCGGGCAGATTCGCTTTCTCGGCCAGGCGATCACCCGCCTGCCGCCGCACCGGATCATGCGCCGCGGCATCGTGCAGGTGCCGGAGGGGCGCCTGATCTTCGGCGGGCTGACCGTCGCCCAGAACCTGCGGCTCGGGGCCCATAACGTCGCAGGGCGCGCCAGGACCGAAGCGGACATCGAGCGCGTGCTGGAGTCCTTCCCGATGCTGCGGGAGCGGCTCGACGAGCCGGGTGCTGCGCTCAGCGGCGGCCAGGCGCAGATGCTGGCGCTGGCGCGCGGGCTGATGGCGCGGCCCAGGCTCCTGATCCTCGACGAGCCGTCCCTCGGCCTCGCCCCGATCGCCGCGCTGGACGTCTTCGCCCTGATCCCCCGGCTCAGGGACGCGGGCGTGACGATCCTGCTGGTCGAGCAGAACGTGCGCCAGGCCTTGGCGATCGCGGACAGGGGCTACGTGCTGGAGAGCGGACGGATCATACTGGACGGCAGGGCTGCAGAGCTTGCCGAGCACGAGCTGCTGGTCAGCGCCTATCTGGGTCTGCAACGAGGAGGGTGAGCGATGCGTACCTTGACGGCTGTGCTTGCGCTATCGGCGATGGTGACGGCGAGCGGTGCGGCCCTGGCGGGCGAGCGGGTCGCGGCCGACGTGAGCTGCACGGCGACGGCGGAGAAGCTGACCTACGACTGCACGATCGTGCTCCAGGGCAGGAAGAGCGGCGAGCCCGTGGCGGGCGCCGAGGTCGTGGTCAAGGCCGACATGCCGTCGATGCCGCTGGCGCACAACGTGCGGCCCGTGAAGGCGGCGGCGGGCTCCACGCCGGGCCACTACACCGCCACACTGGAGCTTGAGATGCTGGGCGAATGGGCGCTCACCCTCGACGTCAGCGGCCCGACCCGGGACCGCGTCGTCAGGAAGCTGGATTTCCGACCGGCCTCCGGCAATTCCGGGCACGAGCACGGGGAGATGACGGACCACGGCGACATGGATCGGGGCGGGATGAAGATGGAGGAGGCGCAGTAGTCGGCGCGCCGGCGCTAGACGGGTAGCCTCAAGGGGCGCCCATTCCTTGTATAATCGCCTCGCCGCGGCCGGGCGGTCGCGGCGAGGCGGCGCCACCCTTCTCTCCCTCTCCTCCCTGGGGGGAGAGGGCCGGGGTGAGGTGGGCGCCGTTCGAGCCGCCGTGACTTCGTAAGGTCGGATACTGCTCTAGAGCGCCACGCTGCATGTAGCTCAATCTGCAACTCCCCACTTGACCACGACCGTCTCACTCCCCATCTGAAAATCCGAACGATTCTAAGGGTGTAAACGACGACGGCTGGAGGAGACACCCCAGTCCGACGGGTTTCGCCCACCCCCGTGCCGGTCTCCGCGTCGCCCCCGTCGAGGCGGCGTCCGAGCCGTCCCGCGTTCCGCAGGCTCGCACACGCTCGCACACAGAAATTCGCCAATTCTCCCCAATGTTGGGGAAGCGGGGCCGTCCGCAACTGCACTATCCTCACCAATCCTGGGGATGCGTGAAGGTATGCCGGTAGCTTGTACTTCATATGATGGCAGCGCGGTCGCGAGCGGGCGCGCCGATAGGGAGCACGCAGAATTGCGGCAGGGACTGTCGGCAACGCGGGAACGCGCTTCCTGCGGGACGAGAGGCATCGGGTCTGCGGAGCGCCCGGCCGTGACGTTGTGGCCCGAAGCGAGCTGACCGCGTTCGAGCGCATCCTCGCCGCGTTGCACGAGGCGGCGCTCGACCCTGCCCGCTGGCCGGGCGCCTCGGCGCTGATCGACGAAGCCCTCGGCACCCATGGCAACGCCCTGGCATGCGGTGACGGAGAGGCGGAAGAGGACTATCGAACATACTTCTTGTGGATCTGTCACCGCGGGCAGCGGCGCCGGGATCTGGAGCGCCTCTGGCTGGAGACCTACTATCCGCTCGACGAAGGCGTACCCCGCCTGCGGCAGCGCCCCTTCAACCGGTTGATCCACATCGCCGGCCTCTACACCGAGGAGGAGTTGAAGACCTCCGAGTCGTTCGACATCCTGCGGACCCGCGCCCATGCCGGGAACTCTATCTACGTGCGTCTGGGCGGCACCGGGGGCTCGCGCCTCCTCTGGCAAGTCAACGACCCGCTGGAAGGCGACGGCTGGTCGTCCGCGCAGCGCGACACGATCCGGCGTCTGTTGCCGCACATCCGCCAGACCGTGCACGTCCAGCAGACGCTCGCGCGCGCGGATGCCCTGGGAGCCACGCTGACGGAGATGCTCGACCATTCCGGGATGGGCATCGTCCAGCTCGACCTGCGCGGGCGGATCGTGGCGGCGAACGACCGGGCGCGGGACGTGCTGCGCTCGGGCGACGGCCTGTTCGACGAGGGCGGGTCGCTCTTCGCGCGCAGGCCGGAGGAGCAGGCCCGCCTCCAGGCGCTGCTGGCGCGCGCGCTGCCGCCCTCCGGGGCGAAGGGCGCCGGGGGCTCGGCATCGGTGAGCCGTTCGGACGGCCTGCCGCCGCTGGTGCTGCACGTCCACCCGGTGGGCCCGCAGGAGACGGACTTCCAGGTGTGGCCGGTGGCGGCGCTGGTGCTGGTCGTCGACCCGGCGAACGGGACCGCCGTCGATCCGGCGGCGGCTGCGGACGCCCTCGGCCTCACGCAGATGGAGGGCCGGGTAGCGGTGCTTCTGGCGCAGGGCATGAGCGTGCACCAGATCGCCGCGGCGACGGGCCGCAAGGAGAGCACGATCCGCAGCCACGTGAAGCACATGTTCGCCAAGCACGGGCTCTCGCGGCAGGCGGAGCTGGTGCGGCTGGTGCAGTCCGTGGCGGCGTCCCCGCAGGGCCGGCCGCACGGGTGACGCAGGCCGCAGCACGAGGCCGCGAACGCCCCTCGTCGGGCAATCGGCCGGAATAGAGCGCGAATTTTTCCCAAATCTCCCCAATCTTGGGGACGCGCGCGTATGCGCATCCGGCATAGCATTCCGCACCATCGGCGGACGCCGTTCCCGGCCGGGGACGGCCTCATGCACAACTGCGACCATTCCGAGGACGTCCGCATGCAGTGCACGGAGGCGACCACGGCGGCCGGGGTCCTGATCGGCAAGCGCAAGCTCAGGATCGACGAGCAGGACACCACGGGCGCGACGTACTCGGTCAAGCTCGGCAAGGTGCCGAGCGGGAACGTGACCGTTACGGTCGGAGGGCACAGTGGCACCGATCTCATCGTGAATCCCACGAGTCTCACCTTCACCATGTCGAACTGGAGTGACGCGCAGGACGTGACCGTGACGGCCGGCAACGACTCGGACACGACTCAGGACACGGCCACCCTCACCCACAGCGCGACAGGTGGCGGCTAGCGGACGCTTGGCTGCTTGTCGACCGCTGATCAGAAACCGGCGGCGCGTGGTCCATCGCTTTGCTCGGTGGGTCGGAAAGGATGGCACGTAGTCGCTCGAATTGTTCCTTGATCCACTGGGCGGCCTCGAGCCATTCGCCTTCGTCGTCGCGCGTCCAGTCTGTCTGGACGGTTATCGTCATCCCGTCCGCGCTGGTCTTCTCAATATTCTCTCCGAGCACCTGGTCACCCATCTCCTCGCGGATTTTCAGAGAATACGTTCGCATTCGCGCCGCCCGTTCTACCGACGCCTGGCGTTCTCCTGCCCGGATGTAAAGCCAAAGCAGCTCCGGGTTGCCGACGTAGATGCCGATCCGGTCGCCCGCAGCGTTCAGGGGAGCGCTCCACTGAGACTTTCCTCGCCAATAGTCCTTCTGTCCCGGAATGCCACCTTCGCGTTCCTTGAAGAGCTTCCAAAACGCCTGGGCCTGAGTGTTCTCTTCGAACTCGACTTCGACAGAGACGCCGCAGCGCTCGCCCATCTTCCGGCAACGCTCGGCGCTCGTGGCGAAGTCCTGGTTGTAGGGGTACAGCACATGCCTTTCGTGCCCCGGCACTGCGCGCATGGTGCACGCACCCACCGAAGTGTCGGGTACATATTGGCTGGCGAGATGCACGTTCGACCTGATCGCCTCACCGGACAATCTTTGGGCGTTGATCGGGTCCCGGCTCAGGAGCGCCGCCGCAACGTTCAATACCATCTGACTTGCAGTGCTCTCTGCGTGCCAGGGGCTATCCTCGATCCGCCAGCGAAGTCTGGCTGAAGGACTCTCAATCTCGCGCACGGGCGCGGGCTGCTCGGGCCAGGGCCAGCGGTCGAGGGCTCTGTGGGCCAGAAATTCCGCGCGCCGCTCAAGCGCCTCTTCATTCCACTCCGTTTCGTCCGCGAGGTTTCTCGTGATGCCAATCGAGCTCTCGCGGTACACCTCGCACTTCGCTGCGAACGTACCCGTCCCCATCGCCGTGTTTGTGACGTCTCCGCTCAAAGTCAGGTTGGGCAGCCGGTCGCTGTAGCGACCGTGTATTTCTTCGGCCTCCTCGCCTAGGGACCGCTTCCACTCGTCCGTGAGTTTTTGCGGCATCACGTGCTCGATCGTCAGGCGGTCACGCGCTGGTGCCTCCTCGCGATGCTCGGCTTCCATCAGTTCGCAAAGAACCGCAAACGCGGATCGGGTCGCGCCCCCTCCGTAGGCCTTGCGGGTGCGAATTCCCTCGCTGATCTCTTCGTCTCTCGGTACTCCCACCCGCGTGTTGCGGAGCCGTTGAAGCCTGCCGAGCCAATAGTCGACATAGTCCTCGCCGGCACCGGGACCCGGTCCATGAGCGAACTCGGCCGCGGCCTTGTTCATCCCGGCCATCGGTCTCTCAGCCAACCACATGCGGGTCGTCCACGTACCAATGGCTGCAAGGACCTTCGCGAGCGCTTCTTCAGTCTCTTTCGAACCGCCGTTTTCGCTCGCGTCGCTCAGCAACCGCAGTGTCAGGGGCCGGTGAACGTCGATTCTCATTGCGCGGAGATGGCGCAACTCTCTGTCCACCCTCCGATTGCGATGAGGGTCCGCTGTGCCAGTGATGGTCCCGTACAGCCCGGCGAGGCGCGCGAGATCGCGACACAGCGCCGGTCGATCGCCGGCCTGTCCCTCTCGCACCGCCCAGCGTCGCAATCCCTCGTAGACACGATCGATGCCCTGAATCTCGCCCGTCCGCCAGCGAAGAACGTCCCGCAGGAATACGTCCGTGGTTTCGGTCGTTTGTTCGGCGCCCAGCGTTCGCTCGATTTGACGCCAGTGATTGTCGTGGAGGTCCTGTTGCTCCGCATCCGGGAGGCCCATGAGCAGCCAGTTCTTGACCTTCTCGCTCTCCGTCAGCGGACGCCCGGTGGCGTTCAGACTCTCGAAAATCTGCTGTGGGTCTTCGTTGGCGTGGAGGCCGATGCTGACCACACGCAGCCGCTCGAGGCCCCGTAGCAATAGGGCAACGTCATTGCTGGCAACCAGGCGACGCGCAATCCGCCAAGCCTGAGCTACGGCGCCGGCACCCGTGTACGTGCCTTCGAGGCCCAGGCGGTATTCCTCGTCGTCGCCGTCCTGGAGCCGTAGCTTGCGGAACTTCTCAGGAGTCTTGCCGGGGTTCGTCAGTCGATCGTCGCGAACGATCTGAGCGGTCCAGTCCCCGCATCGGCCCTCGGACCCGAGCTTAGCGGCGATAGAGGCCAAGAGGATGCTGACGGTCGTCAGCCTCTGTTGGCCGTCGACAACCCGAAATATCTTCACTACCCCCGCCGCGCCGGGCTCGGGAAAGGTGAGGAGCGTGCCGCCGTAGTGCGCTGCCTCGGGGCCGGCGACCGCGACGGTGAGAAGATCCTCGACCAGCCGCTCGATGTCGGCTTGACCCCAGCGGTATCGACGCTGCCAGCGCGGCACGACGTACTGGACCTGTCCGTTCAGGAGCTCCAGAAACTCGATGTGGTGGGCGTGCATGGACTTACCTTCTTCTGACTACAGCGCGACCTCCGCATCCGGGTGGCCCGCGTCTCAGGGAGAGTCGCCGGAGGATCCTGGCTCCTTCGCCAAGTTGTAGCGCGAATTATTGGCGGACACAGGAGCCAGACCTAACGAGGAATGAAGAAACGGCTGCTGCCGTTCTGTCCGTCGATCTCCTGTTGTGCGACGCCGGCGGCGACGAGGGTCTGCAGAGCCTTCTCCACTCCCTTCACACGCCGAGATGAATTCCTGCCGCTGAAGGCGACGCCCAGGGTTTCCGGCGCCACCGGGCCGGGAGCGCGGCTCAGCATGTCGCGGACGATGCTGATGCGGTCCATCTCGTCTTTTGGCCAGGCCGGCTTGCCATCGGCGGGTGCCGGAACGACCAGCTGAGCCTCGACCTGCTCGACGTCTTCGGGTGTCTTCACTTTGTGAGCCAGCTTGGGCTTCTGATAGTCAGGCCGCAGCCAGCGCACGGTGCCGCGCCGCTCTTCCGCTGCCCGCTTCCGGTTCAGGGCGACGAGGCGCGTGAGCAGCTCTTCCTCTGCGTCCTCTTGCTCCGGCGTCTTGTGCGGCGAGGGCATCGTCGCCCCCGGCTTGCCCACCAGAGCGGGGATCAGGTCGGCCCAACCATAGGCCTCGAACACGGCACGGTCGATGTCGTCGTGGATGTCCTTCAGGACGGAAACCAGTCCCGCCTCGTGGATAGCCTTCTCCTTCGCCGAGAGGGGCGGCACGCCGCAGCCGCTCTCCAGCTCCCGCACCCGCTCCAGCACGTTGTAGAGCCCGGTCATGGTGAGGAAGTCGTGTTCGGCCATACACTCTCTTCGGAACGCATCTAGGCGATCGCCCAACTCGTTCAGCCCTCGAGCGGCCCGATTAGCGGGAAACGGGAATGGATCAAAAGTCTTGGTCTTTGCGTACACAGGGTCGTTTCCTACACCCATCCAATTGCCACAGTAAATTGACCAGTGAGCGTGCACGCGTGAACTCAATATAGACAATGACGAACCGTCGTTCAGGCCAATACCGATTAGCTTGTTATCGGGTCGAGTATTCGCGGCAAGAAACTGGAAGAACCGATGCTTCGATGTTTCGACCGTCGCAACGTAGCGCTCCAACGGCTCCAGTATGGGGCGCCAGTCAGGTCGGGGTTCGCCGAATATCCACCATTTCTCGCGATAGACTTTGCGGCTGTTGTGATCCCGCTCCGGTTTCACCCGCTCGACGACATGTTGGTACACCTTCGGGAACCGTTCACGTACCTCGTCGGCAGTCAGCGGATAGAGGTCGATCACCATGACCCCGCGCGGACGTTGAGCGATGTCGCGGCCGTGCCGGTACGGCAGGATGTGATCTTCCAGACCAGGCGTTGACCCGAGGCCGAGCGCAGCGGCCTGCTGCGGGGTCGCGATGAAACCGGACCCGTGCAGCTTGACGCCGGGGCTGGATATCAGGTCGTTGGCCATCAGCGGCTGGACCGCCGTGATGTCGGCGCCGACCTTCAGGTTGCCGTTGATCCTGCCTTCCCGCTCCCTCAGCTCGACGACCGGGGTGTCGGTGTTCAGGCCGCTCTCGCGTTCCACCGCGGCCAGCGTGCCCTCCCGCTCGCCGCGGGCCGCGACGGTCATGGCGATGCGCACCGCCGCCTTGCCGGCCGCCTTCTGCCAGGGGTGGTCGGGCACGGCATAGACCAGGGACAACGGCTCCTTCGCCCGCGCGTGCCGCTCGATCACGCGGCGGGAGAAGGTCTGGGTCACGGAGTTGGTGGTGATGAAGCCGAAGCGGCGCAGCGGGTTCGTCTTCCCCTTCACCGGCTTGCGCAGCAGGCGGGTCGCTGCCTCGTCCCAGAAGTGCATGACAAAGTCGGCGCCACCGGGGAGTTTCGGACGGGCCTTCCACGCCGCCTCGGCATAGCCGCTCCCCAGCTCCGCGCGCATGTCCTTGCCGCCGATGAAGGGCGGGTTGCCCACGATGAACTCGGCCTCCGGCCATGCGGCCGGGCGCGGGTTCTCGTAGCGGTAGAGCTCCACCGTCGCGTCGGGATCGGGAACCTCCTCGCCCGTGATCGGGTGGAGCTTCATGGTCACGCCGTCCCACTGGGAGAGCGGCACGCCGTTCTCGTCGCGGAGCAGTTCTTGCTTGTCCCAGGCCAGGATCGCGTCCTGCTCCTTGATCGTGCCGTAGGCGTGGAGCACCGGCTCGGCGATCTGCTCGGCCTTGACGGTGCGGAGCTGCCACTTGAGATAGCCGATCCACAGCACGAGATCGGCGATGGCGACGGCGCGGGGGTTGAACTCCAGGCCGTGGAACTGGTGTGGACTCACGGTCTCGCCCTTGATCGCGAGGCGCGGGTTCTCGCCAAGGTCGTCCAGCGCGTCCAGCACCTCGCCTTCCAGCCGCTTCATTAGCTCCAGCGAGACATAGAGGAAATTGCCGGTGCCGCAGGCGGGGTCCAGCACGCGGGTGGTGCAGAGCCGATGGTGAAACTCCTTGATCGCTTGCAGCGCCGCCTGGTGCTTGCCCTCCCCCTCCAGCGCATGGGCGCGGGTCAGCGCCTCCTCCCAGTCGGCGCGCAGGGGCTCGACGATCGTGGGGACGACCAGCCGCTCCACATAGGCGCGCGGCGTGTAGTGGGCACCGAGCTTCGCGCGCTCCTTCTTGTCGAGCGCACGCTCCAGCAGCGTGCCGAAGATGGCGGGCTCGACGTCGCGCCAGTCGCGCCCAGCGGCGATGTGAAGCTCGCGGATGTCGTCCTTCTCCAGCGCAATCGCCTTGCGCCTGCTGAACAGCGTGCCGTTGAAGCGCTTGAGCGTCGCGTTCAGATGCGGGGCGTAGCCGCCCTCGTCCATGACCCGCCACAGACTCTCAAGCGCCGGGGCGAAATACTCGGGCGTCTGGACCATCTCGCCCAGCAGTGTCTCGAACCCCTGCTTCGGCAGCAGGTCGACATCCTCGGCGAACATGGTGAAGAGGCAGCGCATGAGGAACTCCGCGACCTCCTTGGGATGATGCTTCCCCTCCAGATTGAGGGCGATGCGGGCGAGGCGCGCGGCGATGTCGCGGGTGACCTCGGCGCTGTGCTTCGCCGGATCGAGGGAGTGAGGGGCGCGCCAGATCGCGCGCAGACGGTCCCGGACGGCCGGGTCGCGCAGGCCTTCCAACGGAATGGAATAGCCGTCCCGATCCGGGAACTGGGCGTAGTTCTTCCCCTGGCCGGAGAAGTCGGCGTAGACCTCGATCACGTGGCCCACATCGACGACGAGGATGAAGGGCGGCCAGCCGTGCTCCTTCGGCAGCGCGCGGGCGTAGTCCTCCGCCTGTCGCTTGGCGGCGCGCATTACCTTGTCCCAGCGCCCCGTGCCGCGCGTGGCTGCCCCCGATTTGACTTGCGTGGCGTCCTCGGGGATCAGGTTCGGCTGGCAGGGCTCGGTCTTCTTCGCCTTGATGCGCTTGGCGGACTGCTTGGCCTCCATGACGAAGCAGTTGCGCTTGTACAGGTCGATCCAGCGCCGGGCCGTCGTGCCGTCGTCGAACTTGTAGTCGACGCGCCGTTCGAAGACGTAATCGTTGCGTTCGACTTCTTCCTGCGCCGGGTCTGGTCTCGGCACACCGAGCAGATCGCAGAGCTCGTTGGCGAAGGTCTGAAAGTTCGCCATCTCCGCGCCGCCGGACTGCTTCCACCGGCCAATGAAGGCCTCGATGGCGGCGTGGTCGGCGCTGTCGTCGCCCGGTGGTACTTGCGAATCCTCCGCACTCATGAAGCGAGGATAGCGAATAGGGTTGGCCGTAAAAGCTCCTATCGCCACCGCCCTCTGCCTGCATCTCTGGTCTACTTCACGCGATACCAGAGTTCGTCGACCGCCGCCGCGGTCAGAAAGCCGTTCGTTCGGGGCGAGGGGAAAATCCAGGTTGTCTTGCGGGGGAGGCCGTAGACGTTGGCGCGCGGCAGACGAGAGCCAGATCGTGCGCGGCGCGGTCTTGCTGTCGCTGAACGGCGGAAAATTGGTCGATTCGACCCGCTTGGAGGGCCTCATAGCGGTTTTGGCTGGCGCAGGATGTGGCGAGCGGGCTCGACCACGGCGGCGCGTACCACGGATCAGGTGCAGTCGGTCGAGTAAGGGTTGGCATAGGAACACGAGAGATTCCATGGACCGGCGGAAACTTTGATACAGCATATTCATTCGTTCAGAGTTTGATGGTGGTGACGACGACAACCCGAGCCCAGCTGCTCTCCGTCGGGCAAAACGTGGAATCGTCGGAGGCCTGGCGATGGAAGCACCCGGTGACTGAACAGCACTTCGACTCCCCGGCACAACCGCACTTATGTATGACAACAGTGCGCGACGATACGCAGGCATAATTGCCAATCCTCTTGCATTTTGCTTACACGTTGCTGTCGTGGATGCTCTACAGGAGTGGGCGGTGGGTGCAATATGGAGTTGAAACAACCGGTTACGCTGGCATGACATGGCGACACGGGGACAGACTTCCCCTAGCGCGACGCAGGATGTGACATTGGCGTCAAATCCGAATTAGGCCCGCACCGCCGCGCGCGGGCGCTTGGGCGCGACAAGTCATCGTCAGGCGGCAAAGATTGCAACTGCAGCGTCTCATGGGAGACTGCGACTGAATATGCGATTGGGGTCTTGCGTAGCTGAGGGAGGTTATTGATTTCGACGCACGGTTGACCCAATGTTTCTCGGCTAAAATGGGGAGCTGAAGCCGGAGCGACCCTACGGATGGCTGAAACGGGCGAAACCGCCACTGCTTCCCCGCCGGAACCCTTCCTGCTCTACGACGGCGAATGCCCGTTCTGCAGCTACTACGTCGCCAAATCGCAGTTCGAGGCCCGCATCGGCAAGCCCCTGCACCTGATCGACGGCAGGGGCGCGCCCGGCCTCGTCGACCGGCTGCGGCGCGAGGGCTTCGATCTCGAACAGGGCATGATCCTGGCGCTCGACGGCCGGCACTATCACGGGGCCGCGGCGATGGTCGCGCTCAAGGCCATGAGCGCCGGCCCCGGCCGCTTCAACGCGCTCGCGCGCTGGTTCGCGTCGAGCCCTGCGCGGGTGCGTGCAGCCTATCCCTGGCTGCGTCGGCTGCGGCGCGCGGCGCTGCTGGCGAAGGGCGTGCCCCGGTTTCCGGACTGACCCGCATTACTCTTTCACCCCGCGCGCGGGGGCGGCCTCGGCCTCGGAGGCAAGGTCCGGTGCGCCGAGCGCGTCCAGCATGGCGCCGAAGCGGGCGGCGGTAATCGGCGGATACCAGTCGGGGGCCAAACCTTCGGCGGCCTGCATCCGCGCGGGGCGGAGCACCCAGGGGTCCTCGCCGAA
Source organism: Rhodospirillaceae bacterium (assembly GCA_028819955.1). The sequence continues at coordinate 13,825 of JAPPKP010000365.1, forward strand.
CCAGTTGATCCCGTCGACGGCGGCGAGGTCCACGTCGGGGTCGATCAGTCGCCGATAGGGCTGGCCGTTCACGTTCTTGACGACGTCGGCGTAGATTCTCACATCGCCGACGCCGGTCTCTGCGTAGTGCGCCTTCATCAGGTGGACGAAGTGCAGCAGCATCTCGGGCTTGGCGAACACCATCCAGGTCTGCAGGGGGTCGAGGTGCGCCTGCATGTCGATGACCCAGGCCTCGTCCTCCGGCGTGACCGCGATGAGGCGACCGTCTGCGCCGTGGACGTAGAGCATCATGCGCCACGAGAACTTCTGGCCCTCTTCGGTCCATCCCACGTATCCCTCGAAGAGGGTGTCGCGGACCGGCAGCCAGATCTGGACCAGGGCGTAGAGGACGAGTGCGGCCAGCGCCGCCGGGTGCAGGGGCCGGAAGGCGGCGCGCTCTCCCCCGCGTGCCGTCGGCCCGCCACCGACGAAGCGTGCGGCTTGGCCGATCCACGCCGGCACGGGCGGGCGTGGCAGCCGCAGCCATGTCAGGGCGGCGCCGATCCGCCCGGCGAGGATCGTGGGCCACGCGGGCGAGAACATGATCGTCGTGGCCGCGATGGTCATCCAGGGGAAGACGCCGATGTTGAACAGATGGGCGTTGGTTGCGTGGAAGGCGCAATAGAGCAGGAACACCCAGAGCCGGGTCTTCGACCAGAGCAACAGCGGCGCACCCACGGTGTGGAGCAGGATGATCAGAACGGGGGCCGCGAGCGTGATCCAGTGCACCTCGAAGAGGGTCGAGAGCGGCGACCAGGGGCGCTCCAGCATCCAGGTTCTGAGCGGCTCGCCGCGCAGCCAGTCGACCTCGATCTTCACGAGGCCGGCGAAGACGAGGATCACCTCGACCTGGAACTGCAGGATGAGCAGGTTCCAGAGCGGCACCTTCGTCGTACTCCCGATGCGCCCGAGGCGGCGGTCCAGCGACCAGCAGCGATGCGCGTCGGTGCAGCCCAGCAGCAGCCCGAAGAGCGCGATCATGTAGAAGTGGTTGAGGTAGAGAAGCTGATCGAGCAGGAAGAAGTAGATGAAGATCGCGTTGAAGCCCCAGATCGCGATCCGGTAGAAGGCGCCGAGCGTCACCATCACGCAGCAGAGCCCGCAGAGGCTCCACAGCAGGTGCAGCCAGGGCGCCGGCAGCGCAGGCACCTCCAGCCCGTAGTAGGGAAACAGGATGGCGCGGTCGATGTAGAAGCCCGTGAGCCAGTCGTACCTCAACAGGTGGACGACGTCGTTGAGCATCAGCAGGCCGAAGGCGATGCGGAAGACGGCGAGCGACTGGCCGCAGACCGGCCGGGCGGCGAGGGTGCGGATGCGGCCGAGCGCGCCAGTCATGGCGTCGCCCGCGCGGCCGGCCGGCTGCGTCACCGCCCCTCGTTGCGTGCGGCCACGCTATTCCCCCTGCAGGGCGACGATGGGGTCGAGGCGGGAGGCCTGGTACGCGGGCTGGAAGCCGAAGAAGATGCCGACCGCCGTGGACACGCCGACGCCGACGACGATCGAGGCCGGGGAGATGAAGAACTCCCACGCGTAGATATGGGCTATCCCGTAGGCGGCACCGGTGCCGACGATCACCCCGGCGATGCCGCCGCTGAGGGTCAGGATCAGGGCCTCGATCAGGAACTGGCGCTGGATGTCGCCGCGGTTCGCGCCGAGCGCGCGGCGGACGCCGATCTCGCGGCGCCGCTCCGCCACCGAGATCAGCATGATGTTCATCACTCCGATGCCGCCGACGAGGAGGCTGACGCAGCCGACCGCAGCCAGCAGCAGGGTCATGAGCCCGAGCTGCGATTCCATCTGCCCGATGAGCTGCTCGGCGCTGACGACCTCCAGCTCGAGCCCCCTGGCGCGCTCGGCGAAGTAGGCCCGCACGTCGCGCGTGGCATCGGCGTAGTGCACGCCCGGCGCCGCGCGGGCGACGATCAGCTCGATCTGCGCTTCGGGCTCGGTGCGGCGAACGGTGGTGATGGGCACGAATATCGAGCGGTTCGCGTCCACCGAGAACGGCAGCGCGTAGGTCTCCCGCGCGGACTCCAGCGCGCCGATCACCGTATAGAGGCGCTCGCCGACCTCCATGGTCTGGCCCACCAGGGCACCGGCCCCGCGCCGGCGCATGGCGTCCGCCACGTCCGCGCCGACGACCGCGAAGTAGCGGCCCCGGTCGAGGTTCGAGACGAAGCGCCCCTCGGCCATCTGCAGCTTGTTCACGTCCGCGAAGGAGGCGGAGACCCCCTGCACCGAGCCGCTGCCGACACGCTTGCCGGCGTAGCGGAAGCTGCCCTGCGTCTCGATTCGGGGCGCCGCCTCGGAGACGGACGGCAGCACTTCCGCCAAGGCGAGGGCGTCC
>JAPPKP010000226.1:0-13608 GCA_028819955.1 Rhodospirillaceae bacterium
TCTGGGTGTTGTCTGGCGTCACCACGTAGTAGCCCTGGCGGGCGAAGAACGCGCCTGCCGGCCCGGAGTGATACCAGGTCACGTAGTCGTACACCGCGCCGAGCTTCTTGCCTTCGACGTGCTTCGGAAGCAGGTGCCCCAGCGTCCAGGACCGGTAGCCTTCCTTCAGATCCTGGTAGATGCACGGCACGCCCTGCTCGCGCACGGCGGTCACCGCCGGCGACCACATGGACTGGATGACCACCTCGCCCTCGACCATGAGCTGGACCGATTCGTTGAAGGTCGACCAGAGGACGCGCCAGTGGCCATTTTCCTTGAGCTCGATGAGACGGTCGATGGAGTAGTCGATCTCCTCGCGGGTCATGTTGCCCTTGTCGCCGTACTCAAGCTCGCCATTGGCCTGGAAGGCCTGGGCGGCGTCCATGAGGCCGATCTGCGGGAAGGCGACGAGCGCCGCCTTGCCGGCGAACTCCGGATTGATCAACTCTGCCCAGGAATCGATGGGCCGGCCGATCAGGTCGGGCCGGATGCCGAGGGTGTCGGCGTTGTGCAGCACCGGGTGATTGGTGATCCACTGGGTCGAGCCCGCCTCGACGAAGTCGGTCGCATCCGGGCCGGAGGTGTAGGCCACCGTGCTCGGGTTCTGGCCATCGCCGAACCAGGCATCCGGCCAGATCTTGCCGGGCGCCTTGTAGAGATCGACCACCGTGTCCCACTCGGGAAGCTGGGTGGTGTCCCAGGCCTGGAAGTTGCCGGACGGCCACATGAACTTCATCAGCATGTAGGGCGGCTCGAAGAGGTCGCCCGAGTCGGGCTGGGTCAGCGCGCGGGACTGGATCGCCGGAATTTCGGCAGCGGTCTGCCTGACCTGGAAGTCGAGGGCCTCGTTGGCCATGTCCTCGAGCGGCTTCATGTTGGACACCGCCATGCCGACGGTGCGAACGGTGATGTCCTTGATATCCTGCGACCATACGGTCGGGAATCCGCCACTAAGCTGGGTTGCTGCAGCGACGCCGGCCACGGCCGCCGTCCCCTTGAGCACCGAGCGGCGGCTCACGCCCGTCTTGCTCTTGTCGCTCTTCATCTTCCGCATGCTTTCCTCCCTCGCCTGCGTTCCTCGAATGCTCGCCCCCTCGCCGGCTCGGGCGATGTTCCTCGGTCGATGCAGTGCGACGGCTGCCGGCGGCCGCCAGTGAATAAACGCTAGTCGAAGCTCTCTCCGATCAGGTTCTGGGCGCCGGTGGCGCGCTCCATCAAGCGCACGTCCTCGCTAGCCCAGGTAACGGTGACCTCGTCGCCCACCTTGGTCGGGTTGGCGAAATACTCGCGATCCTCGATCACCGCGACGAGATCCCGCTTCTGCTCCCGGGTCATGGTGAGCTTCACCCAGTTGCCCTGGTACTCGATCGCGTGGACCGTGCCGCCCAACGCGTTGCCGCGGTCCAGATCGATGCTCCCGCCAGCCAGATGCACCTTGTCGCGGCGGATTCCGAAGTTGACCTCCTCACCGACCTGGTGGCCGTTGCGCGGGAGGTTAAAATTGTCGCCCTCGGTGCCCGCCACCGTCACCAGCTCGTTCTCGACTCCCGACACCCTGCCGGCGAACACATTCCAGCCGCCCATAAACTCCGCCACATAGGTGGTGCGGGGCTCGTTGTAGATCTCCGGTCCCGTCGCCGCCTGCTCGATGCGGCCGGTGTCCATCACCACGACCATGTCGGCGATCGCCAGTGCCTCCGGCTGAGTGTGGGTGACGTGGATGAAGGTGATTCCGAGATCGATTTGGATGAACTTCAGCTCGGCGCGCATCTGCAGGCGCAGGAACTCGTCCAGCGCCGAAAGTGGCTCATCGAGCAGCAGCACCTTGGGGTTGGTGATCAGCGAGCGGGCGAGCGCAACACGCTGCTGCTGCCCGCCCGAGAGCTGCGCCGGCATGCGGTCGGCCAAGGGGTCGAGCTGCACGCGCTGGAGCACCTCGAAGGCGCGCTCGCGCCTTTCGCTCTTGCCGACCCTCTTCATCTTCAGGCTGAAGGCGACATTGTCCAGCACGGTCAGATGTGGGAACAGCGCGTAGCTCTGGAACATCATCGACGTGCCGCGCTGGCCGGTCGGCTTGCCGATCACCGATTCGCCGCCGATCAGCACGTCGCCCTCGGTCGGCACCTCGTGACCCGCGATGATGCGGAGCAGGGTCGTCTTGCCGCAGCCGCTCGGCCCGAGCAGGCAACAGTAGGAGCCGTCGGGAATTGTAATGTCGATGTCCTCGACGGCGACCGTGGGGCCGAACCGTTTGGTCACGCCCCTGATTTCTACATCGCCACGTTCCGCCATGGCTCCCTGAGTCCCTTCAGCCCGTGGAGGAGTCTCGCCGCTCCCTTGGGGAAACGTCGTCTATAGCCGAGACAGATTGACATACCGCCCACGCGGCGCGGCCTCAAGTATTTTCTCGACCATGCCGGGAGGATATGCTCGCCGCCCGCACGCCCAGGGACGGGAGTTTATCGCGATGGCGAACCGGGCCGAGACCGTGGACCAGGAACAGGAAGCGCTGATCCTCGACGGAATCGAGCGCTTTCTGGACCGCGACGTCCGCCCCCACGTCGCCGCGCTCGAGCACGACGACATCTACCCGCAGGACATCGTCGAGAAGATGAAGGAGATGGGCCTCTTCGGCGCCACCATCTCCGAAGATTACGGCGGACTCGGGCTGCCGGTCACCACTTACGCCAAGATCATCGAGCGCCTCTCCCACGCCTGGATGTCCGTGAGCGGGCTGATCAACTCCCACCTGATCATGGCAGCCGCCGTCGAGCGTTTCGGCACCGACGAGCAGCGCGACTCCTACCTGCCCCGCTTCGCCAGCGGCGAGCTTCGAGGCGGACTCGCACTCACCGAGCCCGACTGCGGCACCGACCTGCAGGCGATCCGCACCACGGCCAAGCGCGAGGGCAACAACGCCTACGTGATCAACGGCGCCAAGACCTGGATCACCAACAGCATCCACGGCTCCTGCCTCGCGCTCCTGGTCAAGACCGACCCCAATGCCGAGCCGCGCCACAAAGGCATGAGCCTGTTCCTCGCGGAGAAAGGCGAAGGCTTCCGGGTCAGCCGCAAGCTCCAGAAGCTCGGCTACCGCGGGATCGACACGGCCGAGCTCGCCTTCGAGGACTACCGCGTCGAAGCCGACAAGCTCATCGGCGGTGTCGAGGGCAAGGGCCTCCAGCACGCGCTGAGCGGCCTGGAGCTGGGCCGCATCAACGTGGCCGCGCGCGGCGTGGGCGTCGCCCAATCCTGCCTCGACGAGGCGGTGCGCTACTCCCAGGAGCGCAAGACCTTCGGCAAGCCGATCGCCCAGCATCAGGCGATCCAGATCAAGCTCGCCGACATGGTGACCCGCACCGAGGCCGCGCGGCTGCTCACCGAGCGCGCGGCGCTCGCCTACGAGACCGGGCAGCGCTGTGACATGGAGGCCGGTATCGCCAAGCTCTTCGCCACGGAGGCGGCGCTCGAGAACAGCATCGAGGCCATGCGCATTCACGGCGGCTACGGCTATTCCAAGGAGTTCCCGATCGAGCGCATGTACCGCGACGCACCGCTGCTCTGCATCGGCGAAGGCACCAACGAGATCCAGCGGCTGATCATCGCGCGCCAGCTGATCGAGCGTAATCCGGCGTGAGCGACGACGCTGCCGCCGGGTCGCCGACGACCCCGATCCGGCCGCTCGAAGGGCTCACCGTCGTCTCCATCGAGCAATACGGCGCGGCGCCCTTCGGCACCATGTACCTCGCCGACCTCGGCGCCGACGTCATCAAGATCGAGAATCACAAGGCCGGCGGCGAGATGGGCCGCCATGTCCTGCCCTACGCTGAGGACGGCGACAGCCTCTTCTTCCAGACCTTCAGCTGCAACAAGCGCTGTCTCGCGCTGGACCTCAAGCAGCCGCGCGGCCGGGAGATCCTGGAGCGGCTGGCCAAGCGCGCCGACGCCCTCATCAACAACCTGCGGGGCGACCTGCCGGGCTCGCTCGGGCTCGACTATGCGAGCCTCCGCACGGTCAACCCGCGCCTCGTCTGCGTGCACCTCTCGGCCTACGGCCGCGACAACGAGCGGGCCGCCTGGCCCGGCCTCGACTACGTGATGCAGGCGGAGGCCGGCTACCTCTCCATGACCGGGGAGCCCGACAGCGTGCCGACCCGCTTCGGGCTCTCGGTGGTGGATTTCATGGGCGGGCTGACTGCGGCGCTGGCGCTGGTTTCCGGCGTCATGCGCGCGCGCGCGACGGACCGGGGCATGGACATCGACACCCCGCTCTACGACGTGGCGATGAACAACCTGAGCTACCCGGCGACCTGGCACCTCAACGAAGGCTTCGAGCCCAAGCGGGTGGCGCGTTCGGGCCATCCCTCGCTGGTGCCGAGCGAGCTCTACCGCACCGCCGACGGCTGGATCTTCGTGATGGCCAACAAGGCGAACTTCTGGCCCGCGCTCTGCCGGGCCATGGAGCGGCCAGACTGGATCGACGATCCCCTGATGCGGGATTTCGCCGCGCGCTACGAGAACCGCGACGAGGTCGTCCGGCGGCTGGAGGCGGTGTTCCTGACCCGCACCACCGAGGCATGGCTGGAACGGCTCGCCGGCGTCCTCCCCTGCGCGCCGGTCAACGACGTGGCGGGCGCGCTCGCGAGCGACTTCGCCGAGTGCCGGCGCATGGTCCAGGAGGTGCCGCATCCCGAGCGGGGAACCATGCGCATGGTGCGCCAGCCGATCACGGTGGACGGCGCCGTCATGCCGCGCAACGCGGCACCGGCCCTCGGCGCCGACACCGCCGCCGTCCTTGCCGAGCTTGGCTACGATCCAGACGAGATCGAAGCCCTGGAAGCCGACGGCACGGTCCACCGCGCCCGCGGCTCGTAGCGGTAGCGCCCCCTCCTCACCCCGGCCCTCTCCTCCCCCCTATTCATTTCCCTCAAGCGCCGGGCGCTCGCTCCGCTCGCTTGGCTCCCGCGCCTCTCGGCGCGAGGGGGAGGAGAGGGAGAACGGGCGGCCCAGCCTACGTCCCCTCTCTGCCCCTTTGGGGCGGAGAGGGACAGGGAGAGGTGGGGTCCTCTTCATGCCGCATAGATGGTCTCGGCCGACTGAAGGATCGCTTTGCGGCGAATGTAGTTCCTGCTCGTCTCGATACCTGCGCGTTCGGCCAAGTCCACCTCGCGTCCGAAGAGAGTCTTGAGCTCCCCCTCCATACGAGCCATGTCGAGCAGGGTGTGCCGAGCCGCTTCCTCGAACGAGACGAGCACGTCGATGTCGCTGTCCGGCCCGAAATCGTCCCGCAGGACCGAGCCGAACAGCGCCAACTCCGTCACCTGCCAGCGCTCGCAGAAGGCGGCGATTCCGTCGGTCGGTATGGCGATCCGGGCGGTCATGCTGGAGGGGCCGAGACCGTGCCCGGTCAGGCGAGGCTGAGGAGCGCCGCGACCTCCGCAGGCGTCGCGTTGCCGTCGAGCGCCATCACGGCGTCCAGCGCCCGCTCCGCGCGGTCCGGCGCCAGCGCCATCGCGGCGTTATCGCGGTACTTGGCAACGATCTCGTCGGCGGAGAGCGGGCGGGTGTCGGCGCCGCGGTTGACCTGCTCGCGGTGGCGCAGCGTGCGCCCGTCGGTGGTGCGGATTGCCACCTCGCCCGAATAGTAGGTGGGAAACGCCGAGTCGGGATCGACGCGGTAGCTGACCTTGTCGCAGAGCGCGAGGACCGAGGGATCGGTGTAGGCCTCGGGCTCGAGTTCGGCGAGGGTGAAGCGCCCGCGCTCGAGCACGCTCGCGATCATGTAGTGGGCGCTGAACTGGGCCTCGTAGGCGCTCGCCGGGCGCCGCTTGGCGGCCTCGGGCTCGCACACCACGCTGACGCAGCCCTCGCCGATCAGCGCGTCCACGCTCTCGACATCGGCGGGCACAAGCCCGTGCTCATCGCGCAGCGCCTGTGCCGCATCACCCAGCGCGTGGACCAGGTGGCAGGCCGGGTATGGCTTGATGCCGATGCGCAGCATCTCCCAGTCCTCGCCGAGACCGGCGGTGCACGTCGCCCAGTCGATCTCCGCATCGTGGGCGCCATAGAGCGCATAGAGGCCGAAGCGCCCTTCGTAGGGCTCGGCCGGACCCCGGAAACCCTGCTGCGCCAGGGCCGCCGCGCTGATCCCGGCAACAGCCGCCCAGCCCGGGTGCATCCGCTTGGTCCAGGCGCCGTCGTCCAGGAACTGCAGGCTGCCCGAGGCCATGCTGAGCGCGATACCCTGGGCGTGTGCGAGCTGCGCCTCGGTCATGCCGGCGAGCCGGCCGGCCGCCAGCGCCGCGCCGAAAACGCCCACCATCCCGGTGGGATGGAAGCCGAGGCGATGGAAGCCGCCCTGCGCCGCAGCGGCGATCCGCGCCGCACCCTCGATGGCCACGAGATAGGCTTCCAGCATCTCGCGTCCCGAAGCGCCGTGCCGTTGGCCGGCGGCCAGCACCGTCGGCACCGCGCTCGTCGTTGCATGGATCACGCCGCCGACATGGGTGTCGTCATAGTCGAGGCCGTGGATCAGGAAGCCGTTCATCTGCGCGGCATCGCGCAGCGGCAGACGCGCCGGCATGCCGATGACGGGATAGGCGCCGTCGCCGGCGAGACCGTGGATGGCGGTCAGCGTCTTGTGGCTGAAGTCGTAGCGCGACGCCGCGAGGCCGATGCCCACCGCGTCGAGGATGTGCAGCTTGGCGCGCTCGACCACGGCTTCCGGCACGTCGTCTAGCGTGAGGCTGCGGGCGAAGCGCGCAAGCGTACGCGCGATCGGCTCGCTCGGCGCGGTTTCGGTCTGCGGGGCGGTCGCTTCTGCGAGGGCCATCGGGAGTCTCTGCCGTTGTGGAGGATTGCCTGTCGCTCAATCTAGCACGACGGCACGGCACTTTGGACGCCGCCCCTGCTGTGCGATGGTGAGCGCGCCTTCCACCTTACGCCGAAAAGGACGCCATGACCGCGCAACTCATCACACCCGCCCTTTTCGACTTCCTGCGCGAGCTCAAGGCCGCCAACGAGCGGCCGTGGTTCGAGGAGAACAAGGCGCGCTACCGGGCCGAGGTGCGCGACCCCATGCTCGACTTCATCCAGGCCTTCGCCGAGCCGCTGGCGGAGATCAGCCCGCACTTTCGCGCCGATCCCAGGGCGAACGGCGGCTCGCTCTTCCGCATCTACCGGGACACGCGGTTCTCCAAGGACAAGACGCCCTACAAGACCAACGTCGGCGCGCACTTCCGCCATGCCGCCGGCAAGGATGCCCACGCGCCCGGCTTCTACCTCCACCTGGAGCCCGGCATGTGCTTCGCCGGCTGCGGCGTCTGGCACCCGGACGGTCCCACGCTCGGCCGGATCCGCGATGCCATCGTCGAGGAGCCGGACGAGTGGACGCGCATTACCACGTCCGGCGACTTCTGCCGGATCTTCCGGCTGGCGGGCGAGGCGCTCAAGCGCCCGCCGCGCGGATACGACCCCGAGCATCCCCTGGTCGAAGACCTCAAGCGCAAGGACTTCGTCGTGATCGCCGACGTGGAAGAGGCCGAGGCGGTCCGTCCCGATTTTCTGGACCGCTTCGCAGGGATCGCGCGCGCCGGTGCCGAATTCACCGGCTATCTGTGCAGGGCCGTCGGCGTGCCGTTCTAATTCGGACGCTGGGTCAGGTTCATCGCCCCCTAACCTGTCTAGGACGACTTGGCCGCAGGCGGTGGCGAGCCCTTGTCGAACACGGGCACGCCGTCGGGAAATTCGACCCAGGGATGCCTGCTCTCGTTCCAGACCACGCGGGAGGGCTCGACGAAATCCGGCTCGCCGAAGCAGCCCACCGCAACGCCATAGTGATCGGGGCGCAGCTCGGCGAACCAGTAGACGCTCGTGCCGCACGAGGGACAGAAGTTGATGGAGACCGTCAGGCCCGAATCCGCAACCCGCGTGTAGGTCCCCGCCTCGCCCTCCGCCGAGACCGCCTCCTTGCGGAAGTACGCGCCGACTCCGAAGGGACTGCCGGTGCGGCGCTGACAGGCGATGCAGCTGCAGGCGACGACCAAGTCCGGATCGCCAGCGGTCGTCACGCGCAGCCCGCCGCATCCGCACGTCGCCTGGTGAGTGTCTTCGCCCGTCATGGAAGCCTCCTCCGGTCGATCCGATCGGTGCAGCTTAGCCGCCCGGTTGGCGCTCGCATACCGCTTGGATAGGGTGCGGAGACCATGCGCCCGGCGATCCTCAATCCGCTGTTCGCGCCGGCGACGGTGCTGCTGGGGGTCGGCGCCCGCACCGCCTCGGCCTACGAGCGCCTGGCCGGCCCCCTCGTGGTGCATCTGCTCTGGCACCTGCCCTCCGGGCTGATCGACCGGCGTCATGCGCCGAAGGTCGCCGAGGCCGCTGCCGGCGCCACGGCGACGCTCACGGTGCGGGTCGATCGCCACCAGCCCGCGCCCGACCGGCGGCGCCCCGCCAAGGTCTATTGCTCGGACGAGACGGGAACCCTCACCCTCGTCTTCTTCCACGCGAAGGGCGACTGGCTGCGGCAGCGGCTGCCGGAGGGCTCGGTGCGGGTGGTGAGCGGGCGCGTCGAGCACTACGGCAGCGAAATCCAGATGGCGCATCCCGACCACATCGCGCCGCTGGATCAGCGCGAGAGCGTGCAGACGGTCGAGCCGATCTATCCGTTGACGGCGGGAGTCACGCTGAAGCCGATGACGCGCGCGGTGCGCGCCGCGCTGACGCGGGCGCCGGCGCTTGACGAATGGATCGAGCCCCGCCTGGTGGAGGCGCGCCAGTGGCCGCCGTGGAGCCAGGCGCTCGCGGCCGCGCACGCGCCGGAGAACGCTGCCGACCTGGACGCGGACACCCCTGCCCGCTCCCGCCTCGCCTATGACGAGCTGCTGGCGAACCAGATGGCGCTGGCGCTGGTCCGCCGCTCGGCCAGAGGCGGGCGCGGTCGCCTCATCGAGGGCGACGGCCGGCACCGCCGAGCCGTGGAGGCGGCGCTTCCCTTCCGCCTCACCGAGAGCCAGCGCGCCGCCGCCGCAGAAATCGCCGAAGACCTCGCGAAGGAGCGCCGCATGCTCCGCCTGCTCCAGGGCGATGTCGGCAGCGGCAAGACCGTGGTAGCGCTGCTCGCCATGCTGGTCGCGGTCGAAGCCGGCGCGCAGGCCGCCCTGATGGTGCCGACCGAGCTGCTCGCGAACCAGCACGCGGAGACGCTCGGCACGCTGCTGGCGGAGAGCGGGGTCTCCCTCGCCCTGCTCACGGGGCGGGAGAAGGGCCGCGCCCGCGAGCGGACACTTGCGGCGCTCGACGCCGGCGAGGTCGACATCCTGGTCGGCACCCACGCGCTGTTCCAGAAGGGCGTGGAGTTCAAGGACCTCGCGCTCGCGGTGGTCGACGAGCAGCATCGCTTCGGGGTGCACCAGCGCATGCTACTCGCCCGCAAGGGGCCGGCGGCGGACCTGCTGGTGATGACCGCGACCCCGATCCCGCGCTCGCTCGTGCTCACCGCTTACGGCGACATGGACGTCTCGCGCATCGAGGGGCGGCTGCCGGGCCGGGCCGCGGTCGCGACCCGCGCCATGCCGCTGGAGCGGCTGGAGGAGGTCGTCGCCGCCGTGCGTCGGGCGCTCGCCGCCGGCGCCAAGGTCTACTGGGTTTGCCCGCTGGTGGAGGAGTCGGAGGCGGTGGACCTCGCCGCCGCGACCGACCGCCACGCCAAGTTGGCCGAGGCCTTCGGCGCCCGCGTCGCGCTGATCCACGGCCGCATGAAGGGGCCGGAGAAGGACACCGCCATGGCCGCCTTCGCGGGCGACGGCGCCGACATCCTGGTGGCGACGACGGTGGTCGAGGTCGGCGTCGATGTGCCGACGGCCACAATCATGATCGTCGAGCACGCGGAGCGCTTCGGCCTCGCCCAGCTGCACCAGCTGCGCGGCCGGGTCGGGCGCGGTTCGAAGGCGGGGACCTGCCTGCTGCTCTACGCCGCGCCGCTCGGCGAGACCGCGCGCTCGCGCATCGCCATCCTGCGCGAGACCGACGACGGCTTCCGCATCGCCGAGGAGGACCTGCGCTTGCGGGGCGCCGGCGAGCTGCTGGGCACGCGCCAGAGCGGCATGCCGGCCTTCCACCTCGCCGACCTCGCCGTCCACGAGGAGCTGCTGGCGGTGGCGCGCGACGACGTGCGCCTCGTGCTGGAGCGCGACCCCGAGCTCGAATCCGAACGCGGCCAGGCGCTGCGCACCCTGCTCTATCTCTTCGAGCGCGACATGGCGGTGCGCTACCTGCGCTCGGGTTAATCGGACCATGGTGCGGTGCACGGGGCGCGGCGCCTGCACCAGGATCGCCCGATGCTGCCTACGAGCCAACCGCCCGCACCCCACGCCACTGCCGCCGCTTGTCCCGGAGGAATCCCACTCGTCCCACTTAATCCCACTTATCCCAGAGAATCCCACTTATCCCAGAGAATCCCACTCATCTCAGAGAATCCCACTTATCCCACTTTATCCCGGCTGATCCCACTTATCCCACTTTATCCCGGCTGATCCCACTTATCCCACTCGATCCCGCTTATCCCAGGGAATCCCACTCATCCCGGTTAATCCCACTTATCCCGGTGAATCCCAGTTAATCCCGGTTAATCCCGCTTATCCCGGTTAATCCCACATATCCCACTTAATCCCAGTTATCTCGGCGAATCCCGTATAGAAGTTGTCGTGCCGCGGTGGACGCGGGACCGGGCCGCGCGCGCGGCGGGCAACGCGGGCGAGCGGTTCAGCCCGTCAATGTCGCGAAGGGGTTGCGGCCCTCGGGGTCCTCGACCTCGACGATCCAGACGTCGGGATCGAAGTCGATCTCCCGCGCGAGCCGCGCCTCGGCCTCCTCCTCCGGAATCCAGCCTTCGCCGGTGGCGCGGCGCCAGGCGAGGTCGCCGTCGAGCGACGGCATGCGGGCGAAGACCGCCGCCGTGCCGTCGAGGCGGCTGACCTTGACCAGAAGCGCGCCGGCGTCGGCGTCGCCGCGCCGCCTCAGCGCCGCGAACAGCAGCGCCTGCTGGCAATAGCGGAAGCCCGCCTGCACCAGCACCTCGGTCTTGAGGCTTGCCGGGCTCATGGCTGCTCGATCAGCGCGTGGCGCAGGCGGTCGCCGGGCGCGATGCCCAGACGCTGGGCGCTGCCGCCGATCATTTCGAGCACGAAGCGAACCGGCTGGCCGGAGCGTATTCGCTTCTCGGAGAGTGGCGTCGTCCGCTCGGCGATGGTGACGATGCGCCCGTCGCTCTCGGCGAAGAACATGTCGAGCGAGATCAAGGTGTTCTTCATCCACATCGTGACCGGTCGTGTAACCCCGAAGTCGAAGAGCATGCCACGGTCGGGCGCGAGCTCGGTGCGGTGCATGAGGCCGACGCTGCGCTCTGCCGACGTGCGCGCGACCTCGACCTGAATGGCGTGAACGCCCGTGTCCGTCTCGATCGTCAGAGGCTCGAGCGGGCCGCTCTCCGCCCGTCCGGCCGAGGCGAGACCCGCGACCAAGAGAAGTGCCCCCAGCGCAGCCGCGAGAACCGCGCGCCGAACGCGGACGATCGTCACGGCCCGCCCGCGGCGTCGGCCACGTCCGATGCCCCTCCCCGCGTCTGACATGGAACCATCGCGTCGGCCCTCTTGACCGGGCGTCCTGCACGGACTTTCCGCTGGGCGGTGAGCCGCTCTTTCGCCTATCGTGACCACCGCCTGCTCCACATGGACCTCCGGGACGACGAGCGACGGGAATGACCGGCCCAGACTCACCAACGCCCGTCCGTTCGCTTGCCGCACGCTATTACACCGATCCGGCCGTCTTCGAGAAGGAGCGTCTGGGCCTGCTCTCCCGCACCTGGCAGTTTGCCGGGCACGAGAGCCAGGCGCGCAATCCCGGCGACTACTTCACGTTCGAGATCGCGGGCGAGAGCCTGTTCTGCATCCGCGGGCACGACGGCACCCTGCGCGCCTTCTACAACGTGTGTCAGCACCGCGCTCATCGGCTGGTGGAAGGCGCCGGCACGATCCGCGCCATCGTCTGCCCCTACCACGCCTGGTCCTACGAGCTTACGGGTGCGTTCCGCAGCGGACCGAACGTGAAATCGGTTCCGGGCTTCGACGGCTCGTCGATCAGCTTGACGGCGGTGCGGAGCGAGATCTTTCACGGCTTCGTCTTCGTCAACCTCGACGACGAAACCGCATCGATGGACGTGTGGTACCCCGGCGTACGGAAGGAGCTGGCCCAGTGCATACCTGACATTGAGGCGCTCGCACCGCTTGAGTGGATCGAGGTCCCGGAGAGGTGCAACTGGAAGACATCGGTCGAGAACTATTCCGAGTGTTACCACTGCGCGCTGCGCCATCGGACCTTCTCGACCGGCGTGATCCGGCCCGAGACCTACGACATCCAGCCTGCGAAAGAAGGCTACGTCCTGCGCCACACGACCGAGTGCCAGGACCTGGAACGGATGAGCTATCCCATCGACCTGTCGGTCCCGCACGCCGGCGAATACCGCTCGTTCTTCCTCTGGCCGATGTTCTCGTTCCAGGTCTATCCCGGCAACGTGCTGAACACCTACCACTGGCGCGCCCACGACGTGGACACCTGCACCGTCTGGCGCGGCTGGTACACCCCAAGGGGTGCCGAAAGCGCGGCGATTCGGCAGCTCGCCGCCCAGGACCGGCAGACCACGGTCGCGGAGGATGTCCGGCTGGTCGAAAGCGTGGCGAAGGGGCTGAAGAGCCGCGGCTACCGCCCTGGCCCGCTCGTGGTCGATCCGGCCGGCGGTCTGAACTCCGAGCACTCCATCCGGACTCTCCAGCAGTGGATGCGGGAGGCGGTGGACGGTTAGGGCGCATTCCGCCTTCTCCAGGCCCGGTCGTCGCGTTACCTTCCCGGCAATGAGGAAGGCGGCGGGCGGGCTTTCCGTCGCCACTCCGTAACCGGCTGGAGGACTCCGTGGCTCTCGATTTGTCGCACATCCATCGCTTTCACGTGGAGGCCGCCGCCACCAGCCGCTGCCGCCTGGAGGCCCGCACCCGCCAGCACACGGTGGTCGTGGACGAACCGGCCTTCGCCGGTGGCAGCGACAGCGCCGCCACGCCGCTGGAGACCTTGCTCTCCTCCTACCTGGCCTGCCTCAATGTCATTTCGCACCTCATCGCCGACGAGATGGGCATCGAGATTGCAGACCTCTCCATGTCGCTCGACGCCGCCTTCGACACCACCGGAGTGCGCGATTCCAAGCCCGCGACGGTGCCTTTCCCCGAAATCGCGCTGACCATGAACCTCACCACGTCTGCCTCGGACGCGGAGGTCGCGCGGCTCCGCGAAGACCTTGAGAAGCGCTGCCCGGTGACGGTTATCCTCAGCCGCGCCGGCACAAAGATCGACGCAACCTGGAACGTGACCCGGCCGTAAGTGCAGGGCCATTCGCAGGGCAGGTCATAACGGGCGCCGGGCCCCAGGCCCGGACGGCGCGACCGCGCCGCGCGCCGGCCGCGCCGCGCCCCCCCGCCGGGGGGCCCGCCCCGCGGCGGGGGGGTTTAAAAAAAGAAAACACCA
>JAPPKP010000226.1:13618-16189 GCA_028819955.1 Rhodospirillaceae bacterium
TCGTCTTCGTGCGGGTGCGGCCCCCCGCGCCGCTGGCGGCGGCCCCCGGGCGGCGGGGCTTGGGGTTTTTCATCGGGCGGCGCGCTCGCCCCCCGGCGACTGAGGGATATAAACAGAGAAAGACCCTGCTAGTATGCGCGCGGCCCCGAGCGACCCCGCCCGCGGCCCCACCAGACGGAGATGGCCCGTGATGGACGATGCCAGCAGCAGATCCGACAACGGCGGCACCGAGAGCGCCGCGCCGATCAGCAACCCGAACTCCCTCGGCGCGCGCAACGTCGCCCACGTCGCCCACGGCTACGGCAACCTCGACGCGCTGGAGAGGACGCCGCCGCTGGTGGTCACCCGCGGCAACGGCGTCTCCATCATCGATGAGGAAGGCCGCGACTACATCGAAGGCGTGGCCGGAATGTGGTGCGCCAATTTCGGATTCAGCGAGAGCGAACTGGTGGACGCTGCGATCGAACAGTTCCGGGCGCTGCCCTACTATCACTCGCTGATCGACAAGACGACCGAGCCCATGGGCCGGCTTGCCGAGCGGCTCAAGGCGTTCACGCATGTGCCAATGGCCCGGGTCTTCTTCGCCAACTCGGGCTCGGAGGCGAACGACACGCTGGTCAAGCTCGCCTGGTACTACCACAACGCCATCGGCAAGCCGGAGAAGAAGAAGATCATCTCCCGCTTCATGGGCTTCCACGGCGTGACCTGCGGCGCGGCCAGCGTCACCGGCATCCCGCAGATGCATGCGGACTTCGACCTGCCCGTCAACGACCTTTTCCTCAAGACCGACTGCCCGCACTTCTACCGCTACGGCGAGCCGGGCGAGAGCGAGGAAGACTACGCCTCGAGGCTCGCCAATAATCTCGAAGAGCTGATCGTAAAGGAGGGGCCTCAGACGGTCGCGGCCTTCTTCGCCGAGCCCGTGATGGGCGGCGGCGGCTGCATCGTGCCGCCCAGGACCTACTTCGAGAAGGTGCAGGCGGTCCTCGACAAGTACGAGGTCCTGTTCTTCGCCGACGAGGTGATCACCGGTTCAGGCAGGACCGGAAGCTGGCTCGGCTCCGAAACCTTCAACATCAGGCCGGACGGCTTGTCCCTCGCCAAGGGGCTGGCCAGCGCCTACCAGCCGATCTCGGCGGTGATGATCAACCAGAAGCTCTACGACGCGATGCTCGCAGAGAGCCGCAAGCTGGGCTTCTTCGCCCACGCCTTCACTACAACGGGCCATCCGGTGGCGGTCGCCGTGGCGCTGCGTTGCCAGGAGCTGATGGAGGAGCGTGACGTGCTCGGCAACGTGCGCCGCGCAGGCGGCCTGCTGCAGGAGCGCATCCGGGGCTTCGCCGATCACCCGCTGGTGGGGACAACGCGCGGCGTCGGCATGATGGGCGCGATCGAGCTGGTGGCGGACAAGGAGACCCGGCGCTCCTTCGACCCCGCCTTCGGCGTGAAGACCTACGCGGTGGACCGCGCCCGCGAGCACGGGCTCATCATCAGGAGCGCGCTCGCCGGCGACAGCCTCGCCTTCGCCCCGCCCCTCGTGATGACCGAGGCCGAGGTCGAGGAGATGATGCGCCGCTTCACCGCCGCCCTCGGCGACACCACCCGCTGGGTCGAGGAGAACGGGTTCAAGACCAAGCAGGCGGCGTAGCCGCCGCCTGCTCGTCCGGGCGCCTGCCACGTGAAGGCAGGCGCCCCGTTCCGCTGAACGCTATCGTTTTAGGCCGGACTGAAGCCGTACTCCGACTTGAGGTCGGCCGTCAGCTTGTCGAGGCCGCGGGAGAAGCGGTCGATCACGTCGTCCACCTGCTCCGGTGTGATCGAGAGCGGCGGCGCGAACGAGGTCGAGTTGTGGCCGAAGAAGCCGCGCGTGATCAGCTTCTCCTCCAGGCAGAGATCGAAGAGCCGGTGCGAGCAGTCCCACTCCAGGTTGAGCTCTTCCTTGGTCTCCTTGTTGGCCACCAGCTCGATCGCGAGCATCAGCCCGTCGCCGCGAATCTCCCCCATCAGCGGGTGCGGGCCGACGCGCTCCTCGAGCTGCTGCTTGAAGTAGGCGCCGGTGGAAGCCGCGTTCCCCACCATGTCCTCCTGCTCCATCAGCGCGAGGTTGGCGTTGGCGGCCGCGCAGGCGAGCGGATGGGCGCTGGCCGTGTGCCCGTGGGCGAAGATCGGGATGTCCTTCGAGCCCTCGTGCAGCACCTCCCACACGCGGTCCGAGATCACGGAGGCCGAGAGCGGCACATAGGCGCTGGTGATGCCCTTCGACAGCGTCATCAGATCGGGATCGAGGCCGTACTTCTCCGTCGCGAACCAGGAGCCGAGTCGCCCGAACCCGGTGATTACTTCGTCGGCGATGAACAGCACGTCGTGGCGCTTGAGCACAGCCTGGATCTCCTCGAAGTAGCCCTCGGGCGGCGAGACGCAGGCGGCCGCACCCATCACGGGCTCAGCGATGAAGGCACAGACGGTCTCCGGCCCCTCCTGAATAATCAGCTCCTCCAGCGCGGCAGCCATGCGCCTGGAGAAGTCCCGCTCGCTCTCGCCGGGCTCACCCTCCCAGAAGTAATGGCCCTT
>JAPPKP010000072.1 GCA_028819955.1 Rhodospirillaceae bacterium
GGTGATCGGCAACTCGATCCTGCAAGGGGTGCCGATCCCGACCGACCGCTTCCTCGCCGCCATCGCGTCATCACGCGGCTTCCAGGTCTCAGGGATTCACGTGCCCCGCGAGACACGGGTCGGCAGCAGCATCGTCGACTCCAGCGTCCGCGCCGGCAAGGCCAACGGCAGCGCGCTCTACGAGTCAGTCGTGGAGCTGCACCGACTTTGAGGTCCCGCGTCGCTTGACAAGGGGGTGGCCGCAAGCGGCATAAGGGCGCCATGAGCGAACCCACCGCCAGCGACCGCCGCTATCGCACCCGCGGCGGCATCACCATCCACCGCAGCGATCGCGAGACGGCGGTGGGGCCCGCGGCCGCGGCCCTGGTCGAGCGTCTGGACCGCTATCCCGGCGTCTTCATGTCCTCCTGCTTCGAGTTTCCCGGCCGCTACACCCGCTGGGACCTGGGCTTCGCCGCCCCGCCGCTCGCTATCACGTGCCGCAGCCGCAATTTCGAGGTCATCGCACTCGAGCCGCGGGGTCGGGTGCTGTTGGAGCCGATCCGCGCCGCCATCGCGCCACTCGCCGCCGTCGCCTCGTTGGAAGCGGACGGAGATCGCGTGTGCGGGCAGATCCACCCGCCTGTGGAAATCGTGCCCGAGGAGCAGCGCAGCCGGCAGCCCTCGATCTTCAGCCTGCTGCGCGCGGTGATCGAGCTCTTCGGCAACGACGAGGACCAGCACTTCGGCCTCTACGGCGCCTTCGGCTACGACCTCGCCCACCAGTTCGAGCCCGTGGAGATCAAGCTGGAGCGCCCGGCCGACCAGCGCGACCTGGTGCTCTTCGTGCCCGACGAGATCCTGGTGGTCGATCACATGTCGGACCGGGCGGTGTGGCACCGCTACGATTTTGCGACGCCGACCAGCGACACGCGCGAAATGCCGCGTGAGCCCAAGGAAGACGGCTACGCACCCGCGCCTCCAGGCAGCGAACCGCCGGAAAACGACCATGAGCCGGGCCAATATCCGGCGGCGGTCGACCGCGCCAAGGATGCGTTCCGCCGGGGCGACCTCTTCGAGGTGGTGCTGAGCCAGCAGTTCAGCGAGGCCTGCGCCGATGCGCCCTCGGCGGTGTTCGACCGCCTGCGCACCCTCAATCCCGCACCCTACTGCGCGCTGATGAACCTGGGCGCCGGCGAGTTCCTGGTCGCTGCCTCGCCCGAGATGTACGTCCGCGTCGAGGGCCGGCGGGTCGAGACCTGCCCGATCTCCGGCACCATCGCACGCGGCAAGGATGCGCTGGGCGACGCCGCGCAGATCGCGAAGCTCCTCAACTCGGCCAAGGACGAAGCCGAGCTCACCATGTGCACCGACGTCGACCGCAACGACAAGTCGCGCATCTGCGAGCCGGGCTCCGTGCGGGTGATCGGCCGCCGCCAGGTGGAGCTTTACTCCCGCCTGATCCACACGGTGGACCACGTCGAGGGCATCCTCCGGCCCGAGTTCGATGCTTTGGACGCCTTCCTCAGCCACACCTGGGCGGTGACGGTCACAGGCGCGCCCAAGCACTGGGCCATCCGCTTCATCGAGGCGCACGAGCGCTCGGCGCGGCGCTGGTACGGCGGCGCCATCGGCCGCATCGGCTTCGACGGGGCGATGAACACCGGGCTCACGCTCCGCACCGTCCGCATGAAGGACGGCATCGCAGAGATCAGGGCCGGCGCCACGCTGCTCTACGACAGTGAGCCTGTGGCCGAGGACGAAGAGTGCAGGCTCAAGGCCTCGGCGCTGTTCGCGGCGGTGAGAGCGGAGGCGGCGGCCACGCCGGTGCACGCGCCCTTGGCCCAGCTAGGACCTGCCAAGCGTGTGCTCCTGGTCGACCACGAGGATTCCTTCGTCCACACTCTTGCCAACTACCTGCGGCAGACCGGCGCCGTGGTCGAGACCCTCCGGCCGGGGCTCGCGCGCCAGATGCTGCAGGAGGAGACGCCCGATCTGGTCGTGCTCTCGCCCGGACCCGGGCGGCCGGAGGACTTCGGCACGGCCGAGACCATCGCGCTGGTGCTGGCGAAGGGCGTGCCGCTCTTCGGCGTCTGCTTAGGCCTCCAGGCCGTGGCCGAGTACTTCGGCGGGCAGCTTGGGCAGCTCGACGAGCCGGTCCATGGCAAGCCGTCGGACGTGACGGTGAAGAACAGCGCACTTTTTCATGGCTTGCCGGCACGCTTTCGTGTCGGGCGCTATCACTCGCTCTACGCCGCGCGCGTATCGCTCCCCGACGACCTGCTCAAGGTCACCGCCGAGACAGACGACGGCGTTATCATGGCGCTCGAGCACCGGGAGATGCCTATTGCCGCCGTGCAGTTCCACCCGGAATCGATCCTCTCCCTCGACGACAACATCGGCATGCGCCTGATCGACAACATGATGACCGCGCTGACCGGAAACAGGGGCCCCACGACCGGGGAGTAGGCTCGGCCTTTACAGTCCCCAAGCGCCGTCGATCACCATCGCCTGGCCGGTGGTGAAAGCGGATTCATCCGAGCCGAGATAGACGCAGAGCGCCGCGACTTCCGACGGCGATCCTATCCGCCCCAGCGGATGGCGCGCGATAAAGGCCCTGCGCGCAGCCTCCGGGTCGGGTCGCGCGCTGAAGCGTTCCTCCAGTGACGGAGTATCGACCGCCCCGGGGCAGACGGCATTACAGCGGATTCCCCGCGCCGCGTAGTCCAGCGCGACCGATTTGGTGAGGCCGATGACGGCGGCCTTGCTGGCGCCGTAGGCGCAGCGGTCGGGCGCGGCCTTCACCGAGGAGACCACCGACGCCATGTTGATGATCGAGCCGCCATCCGCCGCCAGCATCGCCGGCAGGAAGGCGCGGATCATCCGGTACATGGCGGTGACGTTGAGGCTCAGCGTCTCGTCCCAGTCTGCCGGTTCGCAATCGAGCAGCGTGCCGTGGGGCACACGGCCTGCGCAGTTGAAGAGCACGTCGAGCGCACCGATCTCTTCGGCCGCCGCGGACACGGCGCCGTGGTCGCGAACGTCGAGCGCCCGGCAGGTGACGCCCTCCAGCGTGGCGAGGCCTGCGAGCTTTTCGCCATCGATATCGGTCGCCCAGAGTCGCGCCCCCTCCTTCTGGAACGCAACGGCGGTCGCGTGACCGATGCCTTGCCCCGCCGCCGTGATCAGCGCGGTCTTTCCCGCGAGCCGCCCGCCCATCGCTCAGCGTCCGGAGAAGGTTGGCCTGCGCTTCTCGACGAAGGCCGCGACCCCTTCGGCGAAGTCGGCGCTCGCCGCGCAGTCCGCAAACATCTCGGCTTCCGCCTGAAGCTGGTCTTCCAGGGAAGCATGGCCGGAGTTTCTCAGCAGCCGCTTGGTGTTGGCCAAGGCACGGGCCGGGCCGGAGGCCAGGCGCCGGGCGAGCGCCTCGGTCTCTTCCTCGAGCCGGTTGGGCGAGACAACGCGGTTCACGATGCCGAGCCGCAAGGCCTCGCGCGCGCCGAAACGATCGCCCAGCAGCGCGAGCTCCATCGCCTTCTTCGCGCCCACGGTGCGCGGCAGGAACCAGGTCGACGAGCCGTCGGGGCTGGTGCCGATGCGGCAATAGGCCATGGTGAAGATGCTGTCGGCGGCACTGATCGCGAGATCGCACGCGAGGACCAGGCTCAGGCCGAAGCCGCCGGCAGCGCCGTCGATCTTGGCGATGACCGGTTGCGGCATCCGCCGCATGATGCGGATGATCGCGTGAACGCGGTCGATCATCGCCTCGAAATGGCGCCTGCGCTCGTCCGGCGTCCGCTCGAGCAGGCCGTAGAAGGAGCGCAGGTCTCCGCCCGCCATGAAGTAGCCGCCGGCACCCTGCAACACGACCACGCGCGTCTCAGGCTCGCGTTCGATTTGCGCCAGCGTGGCAACCATGGCTTCGCAAAGCTCGTCGTTGAGTGCGTTCAGCACCTCCGGCCGGTTCAGGGTCACCCGGGCGATACCATTTGCCCGCTCGATCAACACCGTGTCACTCATGTCGCATGTCTCCCGCTGGTGCGGCTGCCGCCGTGTGCGCGCGTCCTACCATCACGCGACGCGCTGGGCGAGACTGCCGTGCCACGAACAGAATGACGGAGCAGACCGATGGCCGAGAACGCCGTTCGCATCAAGACCGACCCCGATCCCTACGAGGCCTTCAGGCTGGCGCAGGCTTACCGCGTGGGCGACCTGATCTTCGTCTCCGGTCAGGCCGCCATCGATCTCGACGGCAGCATCGTCGGCGTCGGCGACTTCGACGCCCAGGCCGAGCAGACCTTCAAGAACCTGGCGGCGGTGCTGGAGGCCGGTGGCTCCAGCCTTGCGAAGATCGTCAAGGTGACCATCTTCCTGAAGGACATGGGCAACTTCGGCAAGATCGTCGACCTGCGCGAGAGGTTCTTCACGCCGCCCTATCCGGCGGACACCATCGTCGAGATCACGTCTCTGGCGCTACCCGAACTCGAAATCGAGATCGAGGCGATCGCGATGGTTGAGGGAGAGATTGTGGGTTAGCGCCCTACCATGCCGTTACCCGAAGTCGGGTGCGCTATGGCAAAATGCGACTCGGCGCGGCCTCGTCCGGGCGAGGCGGGGCCGCAGCCCTCACGCCGGGGGCAGGGAAGGAGACCGCCATGTCCAGAAGCCTCGTCGAGACCCTGCTGGGCGCCGTAGTGCTGGCGGTGGCCATCGGCTTCGTCGTTTTCGCCTATACCAGGAGCGGTGTCGCCACGGTGAGCGGCTACGAGGTGAGCGCGGCGTTCAACCGGGTCGACGGCATTTCCAACGGTTCCGATGTGCGCATCGGCGGCATCAAGGTCGGCACGGTGGTCGACCGAGAGCTTGAGCCCGAGACCTTCCGCGCCGTGCTCCGCATGAGCATCGACGAGACGGTCGAGCTGCCCACGGATTCCACGGCGGCAGTCGTGAGCGACGGCCTGCTCGGCAGCAAGTTCATCGACCTCCAGCCGGGCGCCGAGGAGACCCTCATCGAGGACGGCGGCCGCATATCGTACACCCAGTCCTCGCTCCTGCTCGAGGAGCTGATCGGCCAGTTCGCCTTCGGCACGGACTAGGTGAGCCTCAGTTTCCTTTCGCTGGCTGCGGCCGCTGCGCTCGCGGCGACTCTGGCCGATGGCATCGGCGCCGCCGCGGCCGATCGCCGGCTTGCCGTGCTCCAGGCGCTGGACAAGGTGGTGGCCCGCACCTCCGAGCTGGAAGCACCGATCGACCGAGCGGTAAGGTTCGGGACGCTCCGTATCGTCGTCCGCGCCTGTCACGCGGCCCCGCCGGAGGAGCCGCCGGAGAACGCCGCCTTCCTCGAAATCGACGAGGTCGATCACGCGGGGCACGCGGAGCGCCTCTATACCGGTTGGATGTTCTCGTCGACGCCCGGCCTCGCGGCCCTGGAGCATCCGGTCTACGACATCTCGGTGCTCGCCTGCGCCGAAGCCTCGCCGGAGGCCGACAGCGCCGCGTCGGAGAATCCCGCCGGATAAAAGGTCGCCGTCCGCGTGAGCGCGTCGGAGAGCTTCGAGAGATAGCGCGCCCGCGGCATCTCCACCGCACCGAAGCGGGTGAGATGCGACGTGACGAACTGCGTGTCGAGCAAAGTGAAGCCGCCGGACCGGAGGCGCGCGACCAGATGCACCAGCGCGACCTTGCTGGCGTCCCGCTCGGTGCTGAACATGCTCTCTCCGAAGAACGCGGCCCCTAGGGTCACGCCGTAGAGGCCGCCCACCAGCGTGTCCTCCTGCCAGGCCTCCACGCTGTGAGCGTGTCCCTGCCGGTGCAGCGCACAGTACGCCTCGAAGATCGGTCCGTTGATCCACGATTCCGGCCGCCGCCTGGTGCGGCGCGCGCAACCGCGCACCACGCGGGCGAAGTCGCGGTCCACGCTGATAAGGAAGCGCCCGGCGCGCACCGTGCGCGCGAGCCTGCGCGGCACGTGAAAGCCGTCTAGCGGGATGACGCCGCGTGTCTCCGGATCGACCCAGAAGACGTCCCGCTCCGCCTTGCTCTCCGCCATGGGGAAGAGCCCGCAGCTGTAGGCCCTGAGAATCAGTGCCGGCGTGAGCTCGACCGTCGGCATGGTGTCCGCGCTAGGCGTCGTTGCCGGCGCCTGTCTCCGTCACGAAGCGCTCGAACCAGTGGATGTCGTAGTCGCTCTCGGCGAACGCCTGGCTGGCGAGCAGGCGCAGGTGCAGCGGGATCGTGGTCGAGACACCCTGGATGACGTATTCCTCCAGCGCCCGTCGCAGACGCATCAGGCAGGCCTCGCGGCTGCCCGCTTGGGCGATCACCTTGCTGATGAGGCTGTCGTAGTAGGGCGGGATCCGGTAGCCGTCATAGAGCGCGGAATCGACGCGCACGCCCGGGCCTCCCGGCGTGTGGTAGCTGCTCACCGTTCCGGGCGAGGGGCGGAAGGTGTCGGGGTCCTCCGCCGTGATCCGGCATTCGATGGAATGGCCCTCGAAGCGCACGTCCTCCTGGTCGAATGCCAGCGGCTCGCCGGCGGCGACCCTGATCTGCTCCTGCACCAGGTCGATTCCGGTGATCATTTCGGTAACCGGATGCTCCACCTGGATGCGCGTGTTCATTTCCATGAAGTAGAAGTCGCCGTCCTCGTAGAGGAACTCCAGCGTCCCCACCCCACGATAACCGAGCTCGCGCACCGCGGCGCTGACCCGGCTGCCAATCTCCTCGCGCCGGCGCGCATCGAGTGCCGGCGACGGCGCCTCCTCCAGCACCTTCTGGTGGCGGCGCTGCAGGGAGCAGTCGCGCTCACCGAGGTGCACCGCGTTGCCGAACTGATCGGCAAGCACCTGCACCTCGATATGGCGAGGGGCCGCGACAAGCTTCTCCAGATAGAGCGCGTCGTTGCCGAAGGCCGCCTCGGCCTCGGCGCGCGCCGTGGCCGCGGCCGTGGCCAGCTCCTCGCGGCTGTCGACCCGCTTCATGCCGCGCCCGCCGCCGCCCGCCACCGCCTTGATAAGCACCGGATAGCCGATTTCGTCCGCCGCCTGGGTAAACGAGGCGGCGTTCTCCAGCGCCTCGGCGGAGCCCGGCACCACCGGCAGTCCAAGCTCGGCTGCAGTCTGCTTGGCGCGGATCTTGTCGCCCATCAGCGAGATGTGCGTCGGGCTCGGGCCGATGAAGATGAATCCGTGCTCTTCGACGATGGTCGCAAAGTCCGCACTCTCGGAGAGGAAGCCGTAGCCGGGATGGATCGCGTTGGCGTTGGTAATTTCGCCGGCGGCGATGATCGCTGGGATATTGAGGTAGCTCTCGCGCGGCGCCGGCGGGCCGATGCAGACCGATTCGTCGGCCAGGCGCGCGTGCATCGCCTCGGCGTCCGCCGTGGAATGGACGGCGACGGTCTTGATGCCGAACTCCCGACAGGCGCGGATGATCCGGACCGCGATCTCCCCCCGGTTGGCGATCAGGACCTTGTCGAACATCTGCCTCACTCGAGGATCAGCAAGGCCTCGCCATACTCGACCCGGGCACCGTTCTCGGCAAGAATTCGGGTGACGCGGCCGCCGCGCGGTGCACGGACCGGGTTCATCGTCTTCATCGCCTCGACGATGAAGAGCGTATCGCCCTCGCTGATCTCATCGCCGACCGTGACGAAGGGGCGACTCCCGGGCTCCGGCGCGACGTAGACCACGCCGACGAGGGGCGAGGTCACCGCGCCGGGGTGTGAGGCATCGTCGGCGGCCGGCGCCGGCGGCGCTTCGTCCTCGGGCGCCGGCTCGACAGGCACCGGCCGCGCAGCGATCGCAGGTGCGGGGGCGGCTGCCGCCGTGGCCTGGCGCGCGATGCGAATGCGGTTTGCGCCTTCGCCGATCTCAATCTCAGTAAGCCCGGCCTCGTCGAGCACCGTCGCGAGCGCGCGGATCAATTCGACGTCGGGTCCGAACATCGGCTCCGGCTCCTCCGGCCGGGAATCCGGAACAGGTTTCACTGCCATCGCGTCACTCCCCTTTCAAGAGCGCGCGCATCCCGTCGAGCGCGAGCACGTAGCCCTGCCCGCCGAAGCCGCAGATCGAGCCCTGCACCGCCTGCGCCACATAGGAGCGCCGGCGAAAGGGCTCGCGCCGGTGGATGTTCGAGAGATGCAGCTCGATGGCCGGCAAGTCCACGGCGCGCAGCGCGTCCATGATCGCAACCGACGTGTGCGTGTAGCCTCCGGGATTGAGGATGATGCCGGCGTGGGCCTTCGGCGCCTGCTGAATCCAGTCAATCAGCTCGCCTTCGTGGTTGCTCTGTCTGAAATCGACAATGAGCCCGCGACCCTCCGCATGGCTCTCGCACAGCGCGCGGATATCGTCCAGGGTCTGGTGCCCGTAGATCTCAGGTTCTCGCAACCCCAGCATATTGAGGTTTGGGCCGTTCAGAATCAAGATTTTGTGAGTCATGGCCGCACCGGGTCGTGACGCTCGCCCGCAAAGCTGGTCTAACATGGCCGGGACTCGGGCTTCAATCCGCGCGTTCGACGCCGCCGTCTCCGGTTGAAATCGCTTTGCTCCTCACCAATACTCCGGGTGAGGCTGCGGCGGCGCGGCACGTCATGCGGATTTTTCACGGATCGCCACCCATGCAGGTGCAGATAAACGGCGAGCTCCGCGAGTTCGACGAACCCCAATCGGTCCACACAATCGTGACTGGGCTGGGCCTCGATCCGCGCAAGATCGCGGTCGAGCGCAATCTCGAGATCGTGCCCCGGAGCGCCTACGGCCAGACCGCCGTCACGGCCGGCGACCGGCTCGAGATCGTGCACTTCATCGGCGGTGGCGCCGACCCCGCACCGCTGGCGGCGGACGACGACAGTTGGGAGGTCGCGGGCCGGCGCTTCCGCTCGCGGCTGATCGTCGGCACCGGCAAGTATCGCGACTTCGAGCAGACCGCCGCGGCACTGGATGCCTCCGGTGCCGAGATCGTCACAGTCGCGGTGCGCCGGGTGAATGTCACCGATTCCAGTGCGCCGATGCTGATCGATTACGTCGATCCCAAGCGCTACACCTATCTCCCCAACACCGCCGGCTGCTTCACCGGCGAAGACGCCGTGCGCACGTTGAGACTCGCGCGCGAGGCTGGCGGCTGGTCGCTGGTCAAGCTCGAAGTGCTAGGCGATCAGGAGACCCTCTACCCCAACATGCCGGAGACGCTGCGCGCCGCCGAAATCCTGATCGAGGACGGCTTCGAGGTCATGGTCTATTGCAACGACGACCCGATCATGGCCAAGCGGCTGGAGGACATGGGCTGCGCCGCGATCATGCCGCTCGCGGCACCCATCGGCTCGGGGCTCGGCGTGCAGAACCCGGTCGGCATCCGCATCATCGTCGAGCGTATCGGCGTGCCCGTGCTGGTCGATGCCGGCGTGGGCACGGCCTCCGACGCCGCCGTCGCGATGGAGCTCGGCTGCGACGGGGTGCTGATGAACACCGCCATCGCTGGCGCCCGGGACCCGGTACTGATGGCGCACGCCATGCGCCACGCGGTGGAGGCCGGCCGGCTCGCCTATCTCGCCGGTCGCATGGCGAAGAAGCGCTACGCCGACCCTTCCTCGCCGCTCGGCGGTCTCATCTAAGCAGCGCGGCGCTTACCGTCTTTTCCCTGCCGCCAGCTTGGTGGCGTTGAGGATATCCTCGGCCCTGAGCCAGCCCGCGCTGCCGTAGGGCAGACTTTCCGCCGCAAGGGTCGCGTAATAGAACGCCCGTTCCGCATCGCCCCTTAGGTAAGCCGCTTCGGCGAACGCGAGAGATGACGTGTCGCGCTCGCCCGCACGGCCGCGGGCGATGCCGAGCTGATACCAGTGCTGAGACACCTTCGGCTCCAGCCGGGTCGCTGCTTCCAGGTTCTCGATGGCGCTTGCGAGCGATGCGGCTTCGCCGCTCTCGATCTGCGCGCGGGCGAGACCGAGGCGCAGCAGACCGGCGTCGGCTTTGAGCGCGACCGCCCGCTCATAGGGCGCGATCGCCTCGCTTACGCGCCCGTTCTCGAAGAGAACTTGCCCCTTGAGCTCGTGGAACCAGGGATCGTCCGGATGGTCCGCCAGCAGGGCGTCCAGCGCCGCGAGCGCGCGCTCCAGGTCGGGGATGCGGTAGAGGGCGATGGCGCGGGCGTAGCGCGCTTCGGTCGATTGGTCTTCGTCCGGGTAGGCGCGGAAGGTCGATTCCGGTGGGTCGAGGAACCCCTTGAGCTTCGCCACCATGCGGCGATGGACGGTCTCGTCCAGGCCGGAGGCTCCGCCAACAACGTGTTCCTGCCCCGCCACGTGGTCGCGGATGAAGCGGATGCGCTCGCGTGTGAGCGGGTGGGTGCGCGCGTAGCTGTTCACCTCGCTGATGGCGAGCCGCTCGCGCTCTTCGAGCCGCTGGAACATGCGCAGGAGGCCCGCAGCGGATTGTCCGGTGCGTTCGAGCAGGCGCACGGCGGCCTGGTCGGCGCTCTGCTCCTGCTCACGGCTGTAACGCAGAAATGATTGCTGCGCCAACGCCTGGCCGCCGCTTATGATGGCGCTCCCGACCTCGCCCTCGCCCGCGATGATGGCGCCGGCCGCAAGCACCGTCGCCAGGATCATCTCGGCCGAGGCGTTCTCCATCGCGTCCCGCGTGCGGACCAGGTGGCCTCCGGCGATATGGCCGATCTCGTGTGCGATCACGCCGATGATCTCGCCGGGGTCTTCGGCGGCGGACAGCATGCCGCTGGAGAGGAAGAGATTAGGGCCGCCGGCGACGAAGGCGTTGATATTGGGGTCGTTGACGATGTGCAGCCGGACCGCGTCCTTGCCCAGGCCCGTAGCTTCCAGCAGTGGTGCGGCATAGGCCCGGATGGTATCTTCGATCTCGGCGTCGCGGATCAGCGACATGTCCTGCGGCCTCGCTGGCGCCGCTGCCGCCAGGATCAACGAAAACGCTAAGCAGGCGAGCGCTACTGCGCGTGCGAGACGGATGACCAACGCTCACAGTCCAAGGGTTTCGCGCCTGGATATGCCGCTCGCACGCCTCCGTCAATGGCCGGTCCTCCTCGTGATCGTGGCGCTCGTGGCGCTCGCGGGATGCCAGGCGGCGGGGCCCCGTGCCCCAGCGAAATTCCAGGGCGCAATCGTTGGCGACGAAGCGCAAGCCATGTTGGCTGCGCGCCAGGTGCTGTTGGCCGGCGGCTCAGCGGCCGACGCCGCGGTGACGTTGACCTTCGCTCTCGCCGCCACGTATCCCTCGGCGGCCAGTCTCGGCGGCGGCGGCCAATGCGTGGTCTATGTGCGGCTGACCAGCGGCGACAAAATCCTCGCCCTCGACTTCTTGCCTGGCCGCGCGTCGGAGCCGACGGGCGACGGCTGGGCGAGCGCTGTGCCGGGGACGGTGCGCGGCATGGACGCGCTGCACGCACGCTTCGGCAGGTTACCTTGGTCCCGCACCTTGCGGACGGCGGAGCGGTTGGCGCGGCACGGCCATCCGGTGTCGCGGGCGTTCGCGGCCGATCTATTGGCTGGCGGCGATGCACTGAACCGCGATCCGGCCGCACGTGCGATCTTCGCCCGGAGCGATGGCCTCCCGTACTCCTTTGCCCGGAGCGGCGGCATCCCGCGCGCCCTTGGCCAGACGATCGTCCAACGCGATCTCTGGGTGCTGCTCACGCGGCTGCGCCGCGCGGGCGCGGCCGATTTCTATACGGGCCTCATCGGGCGCGTCCTGGTGAAGGCAGTCGACCGCGCGGGCGGGACGCTTACGGCGGACGATCTGGCCGGCTACCAGGCGCACTGGCGCGGCACCCTGTCTCTCGCCGCAGCCAACGGGGAGCTGCACACGGTGCCGGGCAGTGGCGGGGCGGTCGCTGCCGCGATCTGGGCCTTCGCCAGCGCCGACGGCCGCTACGCAGCGGCCGAGGAGGCCGAGCGCTACCGCCTCCTGGCAGATGCCGGACGGCGCGCCTTCTCCCGGCCGCCCATCGCGAGCGAAAGCGCGCTGGAGCGCGACGCGCTCGCGTCTGCTGCAGGCGACGACGGAGCGGAGAGCGGCACGGCTTCGGGAGCCGACGCCCACGCCGGCCTTAGCGACGTGCCGACCGCCAGCTTCGCGATCGTCGATCGAAACGGCATGGCCGTCGCCTGCGGGCTCACCATGAACGGTCTCTTCGGTGCCGGAAAGCTTGCGCCGGGCACCGGCATTATTCTTGCGGCTCCGCCCGAGCCGAACCTGACACCGCCGATCGCGCCGGTCGTGCTGGTCAATCGCCAGAGTGAGAAACTTCATTTGGCAGCCAGCGCCGGCGGCGGCAGGGTAGCGCCCAGCGCGCTCGCGACCGTGCTGCTTGCCGTGATCGACGGTGAGCGGCCACTCGGCGAAGCGGTGACCTCCCCGCGGGTGCACGACGCAGGTACTGCGGACGGCGTGGCGGTCGAGCCTTGGCTCGACGACGATGCCCGGGCCGAGCTAAGGGCGCGGGGCCATCGGGTGGTGGAGGTGCCGGTGCTCGGTCGGGTCAATGCCATCCACTGCCCGG
The DNA here is from genome assembly GCA_028819955.1 of Rhodospirillaceae bacterium. The sequence goes on from JAPPKP010000072.1 coordinate 12,508, forward strand.
ACGGCGTGTCGCGCAAAGCTGCGAGCTGTCGCGACAGGAGCGACGGGCGCAGGGCCTCCATCGCCTCCAGCGGAAACCGCTAAAGGCATAGCGATGGCGGCATCCCGGCGCGCGGCGGTCGCGCCCTTCTTCGCGATGGAAATCCTCAAGGCTGCGACAGAGCGCGCGGCAACAGGCGCGCGAGTCTTCCACATGGAGACAGGCGAGCCCGGCTCCGGCGCGCCGCAACGGGTGCGCGACGCGGCGCAGGCGGCCCTGGCAAGCGACAAAATCGGCTATACGGAGGCTGACGGGGTTATGCCCCTGCGCCAGCGCATCGCCACATATTACGGCGAACGCTACGGATTCTCCCCGCCGGTGGAGCGGATCGTGGTCACGACCGGGGGCTCCGCCGGGATCATTCTCGCCTTCCTTGCCGCCTTCGATGTGGGCGATCGGGTGGCGCTCGCCAATCCAGGCTATCCCGCCTACCGCAACACCCTGCGGGCGCTCGGGCTCGAGCCCGTCCTGCTGCCGACAACGGCAGAAACCCGCTTTCAGCCGACCGTCGCGATGCTGGAGGCTTTGGACCTGCAAATTCAGGGCCTGATCGTCGCCAGTCCCTCGAACCCGACCGGGACCATGGTACCGAGGCCCACGCTCGAGGCGGTTGCAGCGTACTGTGGCGACCGGGGCATCCGGGTGGTCTCGGACGAGATCTACCACGGCATTACCTATGGCGAGCCGGCGGTCAGCGTCGCCGCGTTCTCCGAGAGCGCGGTCGTGATCAACGGCTTCTCCAAGTATTTCGCGATGACCGGCTGGCGGCTCGGCTGGATGGTAGTGCCGGAGGACCTCGCCAGGGCAGTGGAGCGGCTCACGCAGAATCTCTTCATTTCGCCACCGGCGCTCTCGCAGCGGGCCGCGCTCGCAGCCTTCGACTGTAGGGACGAGTTGGAGGCCAACGTGGCGCGATACGCCCGCAACCGCGGCATCGTCCAAGAGGCGCTTCCGGCTTCCGGCTTCGGCGCGCTCGCACCCTGCGACGGCGCCTTCTACGCCTACGCCGATGTCTCCGGCCTCACCGACGACAGCGAGGCTTTCTGCGAGCGCATGCTAGCCGAGTGCGGGGTCGCTGCAACCCCCGGTATCGACTTCGACACCGAGCGGGGCCGGGCATTCGTCCGCTTCTCCTATGCCGGTGCGACCGAGGAAGTAGAGGGGGCCTGCAACGCGCTCAAGCGCTGGCTCACGCCTTAGCCAGAGAGGCAGAGCTACCGGCGGTGCATGACGCCGGCTGCGAGAAAACCGCCGTCGACTGCGAGCACGTGGCCGGTGACGTAGCGGGCCTCCTCGCTCGCGAGGAAGAGCGCCGCGGCCGCCGTCTCCTCCGGCGTGCCGTAGCGGTCGAGCGGGATGCCGGCACGGTAGACCGTGCGCGTCTCCGCCGAGTGCATCTTCGCCACGAGCTCGGTCTCGATTGCGCCCGGCGCGAGCGCATTCACGGTGATGCCGTAGGGCGCGAGCTCCACCGCCATCACCTTTGTGAGGGCGATGACGCCGCCCTTGGCGGTGCCGTAGGCCGCGCGCCCCGTGCCGCCGCGCACACCGGCGGTCGACGCCAGATTGACGATACGGCCATAGCCGCGCTCGACCATGTGGCGCGCTGCGGCCTGGCCGCAGAAGAACGTTCCGGAGAGGTCGATATCGAGGATGCGCTGCCATTCATCCGGCGTCGTGTCGAGAAAGCTCCGCTCGACGCCGACGCCCGCGCTATGGACCAGGATATCGACTTTGCCGAGTGTCTCTATCGCGCTCGCGATCATCGCGTCGGCCTGCTCGGGCCGGCTCACGTCCACAGCGATGGACTCGGCCTTGGCGCCGTCGCTCACGAGCGTCGCGGCGACCTCTTCGGCCCCCTCGAGATTGATATCGGCGACAGCGACCGCCGCACCGCGCGCGGCCAACGCGCGCGCAACCTCGCGCCCGATGCCGCTGGCGCCGCCGGTTACCACGGCGACTCGATTGACATAGGTCAAAGTTCGCTCCCGAGGTGCTTGCCGTGTCTTTGCACGTGTTCTAGCGTGGCGGTTTGGCGGACACTAGGGCACGACTCTGGATGCCGCCGCCCCGGCCGCGGGTGCCGGGACCGGAGTCAGGATGCTGCAGATGCGCCTCCACAGGGCGCAGCGAAACGATTGGAGGGAGCACGCAAATGAACATTGGCAAGTCGATCAAGGCCGGCCTTGCCGCCGGCGTGTTGAGCGCGGCGATCCTTACGGCGGGCCTCGCCCAGGCCGAGGACGAGCGCGTACGCTGGAATATGGCGAGCTGGTTTCCCAGCAACCTGACCCAGCTCGGCACGCTCGGGAAGAGCATGGTGGACCGCTTGGACCGCATCTCCGGCGGTAACATCCAGATCAAGTTCTTCGAGCCCGGCGCGCTGATCCCGGCGAAGGAGTGCTTCGACGCCGTGGCCGCCGGCTCGGTCGATGCCTGCTGGTCCACACCGGGCTACTGGTACGGCAAGGAGCCCGCGCTCGCCATGTTCGCGGCGGTGCCGTTCGGTCCCCGGGCCGGCGAATATATGGGCTGGATCTATTACGGCGGAGGCTACGAGCTGTGGGATTCGATCTACGAGCCGCACGGTCTGAAGTCGCTGCCTTGCGGCGTCATCGCGCCTGAGGCGTCCGGCTGGTTCCGCCAGGAAATCACGTCGATCGACGATCTCGCGGGCCTGAAGATGCGCTTCTTCGGTCTCGGCGCCAAGGTGATGGAGAAGATCGGCGTCTCCACTCAGCTCATCGCGGGCGGCGACATCTTCCCCGCGCTTGAGCGCGGCTCCATCGACGCCACCGAGTACTCCATGCCGGCGATCGACCTCAACCTCGGGTTCTACCAAGTCGCCAAGCACTACTACTTCCCCGGCTGGCATCAGCAGTCGACCGTGTTCGAGCTGCTGTTGAATAGGGCTGCCTGGGATGCGCTGAGCGACACCCAGCAGGCGCAGATCGAGGTCGCCTGCGGCGATGCCTTCCGCGAAGGGCTGGCCGAGGGCGAGGCGATCCAGGGAGCGGCGTTGGCCGAGCTCCAGGAGAAGGGCGTGACGATCCACCGCTGGCCGCAGGAGATCCTGGACACGCTGGAGGAGAAGTGGAACGAGGTCGCGGCCGAGGACGCGGCGCGTGATGAGAACTTCGCCAGGGTTTGGGAATCCTACACTGCGTTCCGCGCCGAGTACGCGGTCTGGAACGACCTCGGCTATCTGAACTAGGGCTGACCTGAAGCCGCGCGCCGCGGCGCGCGGCGTCTCCGGCAGCCAGGAGCCGGGGGGGGGGGGGGGGGGGACGCCCCCCCCCGCGCCGACCAAAAGAGGAGGGAGGGGGGCTGAGGCG
>JAPPKP010000207.1:0-13022 GCA_028819955.1 Rhodospirillaceae bacterium
ACGGCGATCGTCGAGGGCCTCGCCCAGCGCATCGTCAACGGCGACGTGCCCGAATCGCTCAGGGACAAGCGGCTGCTGGCTCTCGATCTCGGGGCAATGGTGGCCGGAGCCAAGTTCCGCGGCGAGTTCGAGGAGCGTCTGAAGGCGGTGTTGACCGAGGTCAACGCGGCGGCAGGCGAGATCGTGATGTTCATCGACGAGCTGCACACGCTGGTGGGCGCCGGCGCGGCCGAAGGCGCGATGGATGCCTCCAACCTGCTCAAGCCCGCCCTGGCCCGGGGGGAGCTGCATTGCGTGGGCGCAACCACCCTGGACGAATACCGCAAGCATGTGGAGAAGGACGCGGCGCTGGCCCGGCGGTTCCAGCCCGTCTACGTGTCCGAGCCGACGGTCGAGGACACGGTCTCCATCCTGCGCGGACTTAAAGAGAAATACGAGGTCCACCACGGCGTCGCCATCACCGACAACGCCATCGTCGCGGCGGCCACGCTCTCCAATCGCTACATCACCGATCGCTTCCTGCCCGACAAGGCCATCGACCTTGTCGACGAGGCCGCGAGCAGGCTCAGGATGGAGATCGACTCCAAGCCGGAGGAGCTGGACGAGCTCGACCGGCGCATCATCCAGCTCAAGATCGAGCGGGAGGCGCTGAAGAAGGAGACCGACGAGCGCTCACGCGACCGGCTCGAAGCGCTCGGCGAGGAGCTTGCCGCGCTGGAGAAGCGCTCGGCCGACCGGACTGCGGTCTGGCTTGCCGAGAAGGAGCGCCTCTCGGGCGGGCAACGGATCAAGGAGAAGCTCGATGGCGCCCGGAGCGCCCTCGAGGTCGCGCAGCGGAACGGCGATCTAGCGCGGGCGGGCGAGCTTGCCTACGGGGTCATTCCCGAGCTCGAGAGAGAGCTCGGCGCCCTGGCATCCGCCACCCACGAGCCGCTCCTCGACGAGGCGGTGAAGCCCTCCCACATCGCGGGCGTGGTCTCGCGCTGGACCGGCATCCCGGTGGACAAGATGCTGGAGGGCGAGCGCGAGAAGCTGCTCCACATGGAGCGCTCGCTGCGTGAGCGTGTGGTGGGGCAGGAGGAGGCGGTGGTCGCCGTCAGCAACGCCGTGCGCCGCGCCCGGGCCGGCCTGCAGGACGCGGACCGCCCGACCGGCTCCTTCCTCTTCCTCGGCCCCACCGGCGTGGGCAAGACCGAGCTGGTCAAGACGCTGGCCGCGTTCCTCTTCGACGACGAGGCGGCGATGATCCGCATCGACATGTCGGAGTACATGGAGAAGCACGCGGTCGCCCGCCTGATCGGCGCCCCGCCCGGCTATGTCGGCTACGACGAGGGCGGCGCGCTCACCGAGGCCGTACGCCGTCGCCCCTACCAGGTGATCCTCTTCGACGAGATCGAGAAGGCCCACGGCGATGTCTTCAACCTGCTGCTGCAGGTGCTGGACGACGGGCGCCTCACCGATGGGCACGGGCGCACGGTGGATTTCCGCAACACCGTGATCATCATGACCTCCAACCTGGGCGGCGAGATCATGGCGGCGCAGCCGGAGGGAGAGGAGTCGAGCGCGGTGCGCGAGCCGGTGATGGAGCTGATGCGGGCGCATTTTCGGCCAGAGTTCCTCAACCGGCTGGACGAGATCATCCTGTTCCACCGCCTGGGCCGCGCGCACATGGGGGCCATCGTCGATATCCAGATCGGCCACCTCGCCCGCCGGCTGAGCGAGCGCAAGATCGTGCTGGAGCTCGACGATGCTGCGCGAGCCTGGCTCGGCGAGGCCGGCTACGACGCGGCCTACGGGGCGCGGCCGCTGAAGCGCGTCATCCAGCGCAGCCTGCAGAACCCGCTCGCCCAGCTCATCGTCGCCGGCCGGCTCGGCGACGGCGAGACGGTGCGCGTCTCGGCTGACGCCGATGGCCTGGTCATCGACGGGCACGATAGCGACGCGCTCGCCAGCGCAGCGTAGCGGCGGCGCTCAACTGTTCAGACGGGGAGATTGCGCGACGCGTGTGCCGTCGCAGGTCGTGTTCCTGGCGAGACGTCCGGGCTAACGGTTGGCGAGCTTGGTGATCACCGGCACTTCTGCCAGCAGGATCGTGATCTTCTGCACCTGCGCCTGAAATGCGGCCAACTCGCTGCCCTTCAGCTTGCGGCCGGAGGGCAGCTTGAGCGTCATCGGGTTGATCCGCTTGTTGCCCCGCATCACCTCGTAGTGCAGGTGCGGCCCGGTCGACATCCCGGTGTTGCCGACGTAAGCGATGACCTGCCCTTGGCGCACCCGCTTGCCTCTCTTCATGCCCTTCGCGTAGCCGCTGAGATGGGCGTAACCGGTGCTATAGGTGCTGTTGTGGCGGACTCGGATGTATTTGCCGAAGTTACCGTGCCAGCCGATCATCGTGATGGTCCCGTCGCCGCCGGCGTAGATCGGCGTGCCGACAGGCGCCGCGAAATCGACTCCCAAGTGCTTCTTGTTGTAGCCAAGGATCGGGTGCTTGCGCATGCCGTAGCCCGACGAGAGCCGTGCGCCGTTGATCGGCGTGCGCATCAGGGCCTTGCGCACGCTCGCACCCGCAACGTCGAGATAGTCCGCAGGCCCCTCGTCGGGTTCGAAGCGGAATAGCTCGACCTCGCGATCGCCGACCTCGAGCTTGGCGTAGAGAATGGGGCCGTTCTCCACGAACTCGCCGTCCCTGTTGAACACCGCTTCGTAGAGGACTTCGAAACGGTTGCCGCGCTGAATTTCCCGCTGGAAGTCCACGTCGTAGCTGAAGATGTGCACCATCTCCATGAGGACTTGGTTCGGCATTCCCGCGGCGCGCGCCGAGACGTAAAGACTGGATTTGATCGTGCCTGCTTTCCGTTGCAGGACGCGGTCGAGCGGCCGGTCCACCACGCTCGGCAGGAAAATGCCGTCCTCGCCGCGGGTGACCACGACATCGCGGTCTGCCGCCACGTCGAGGGCGAGCGCGGCGAGCCTCGGGCTGCCCTTCGACCCGTTCTGCGGCTCGAACGCGAGGGAAAGCGTCTGGCCGACCCGCAGCTTGCGCGGATTGTGAACCTTGCGGAAAGCGACGATTGCGGCCTCCGCCTCCTCGCGTGTGCCGCCGGCGCGGGTCAGCGCCACCGATAACGTGTCGCCCCTCCGGATAACCACCGCCTTGCGTACCAGGCCGTCGTCTCCGTCATGAGGGATGCCGGCAAGGTCGCTGAAGGAACCGTTGACGGTGCCCTTGATGACCGGAAGGACGGTTCCGTTGACGGTGCCGCTATGGGGGTCGGCCGCGCCTTGCGGCTCAGGTCCAGGTGGGACGGTGGCGATCGGCGCGGCGGCGGCGACGAATGCGCCAGTCATCACCAGGCCGCGGTCGGCTACGCTCGGCCCTTCGCGCTGCGGATTGTCCGCGGGCGGTTCGGCAACTGCGGCAACGCGCGTGAGCGGAGAGGTCATGAGCCCAAGCCGATCGACCTCCTCCGCGTCGAAGTAACCGCTCGCGACACGGCTCACCTTGACGTAGCGATCGTCGCCAACCCGTAGCGCAACAGCCTTGAGAGTGTCTGCGCCGGTCTCGTCGATGCTCGTGACAAGGGTGATCTCTTGTCCGACGCGAAGCCGCCTGAGGTTGAACAGCTTGCGGGCCGCCTGAATGGCGCGGTCCGCCTCGACTCGGTCGATCCCGTGTCGCCGCAGGATCGCCATGAGCGTATCGCCCGATCGTACCGTGATGCTTGTGGCAGACGGCGGCAGGGCGTCGGTTACATCGGCCGGTGCTGCGATCGGCGCCGTCCGGTCCACCTCGGCGGCTATGGCCACTGCGCGCGGACGGGCGGGCACGGGCGGCTCTTTCGTAATGCGACTGGAGAAACGTCCTTTCTCCCCGCGCTCCACGATGATGTGCCGACCCTTCGGGAGCTCGATATCCAGCAAAGCGATGCGCGGCTCGAAGCCCTCCACCGGCTTCTTGGTCACACGCACCTTGACGCCGGCGGGCAAGCGCCGCGGGTTGAACACGCGGCGCAAGCTATGCACGAGCGCATCCGCTTCGGGTCTGCGCACGTCCGCGTCCAGCAGCACATCCATCAGGGTGCGGCCCGAACGCAGCGTGCGGCTCAGCTCAATCAACTCAGGATCATCAGGGTGCTGGGGACCATCGTAGCGCGCGGCGTCAGCGCTAGTCTGGTCCGCGCTATCGGTGTCTGTCTCGACCGCCTCGCGGGTCGGTTTCTGCGGCGGAACGGTCTCCCCCACGACCAGCGCAGGGTCGGCCTGCAGCCCTGCAGTGCGGAGCGCTGAGGCCGTGGTGCGGCGTGAGGCGAAGCCCTTGCCATCGGTGCGGACAACCGCCACCGCTTCGTCGTCGTCGAGGTAGAGCGCAACGCCGATCAAATGCGGGGCGCCGTTCGCCCCGCGCCCCGCCACGATCGTAATCTTGTGGCCCGGCATCAGGTCGCGCGGGTCGAAGACTGCTCGCAGCGCACCCACAACGGCGTCCACGGTCTGCCCGTCGACACCGTTGCGGAGCAGGATGCCGCCGATCGTCTGATTGCGCCGCACGGTCACGGTGCGGCCGTCGCGCTCGAACGCGACATCGGAGAGCGAAACGGGCATGGCAAGGGGGACGCTGGTGCGCCGCGCGCTGTAGCCGCCCTTCGCGGTACGATTCGCCTCGACATACCGGCCCGGCCGCGTCTCTACGCTGACCGCGACCGGAACGCGACGTTGCTCCCCTTCCACTCGGAACAGGAGCCGAACCTCGCGGCCGACCGACATGCGCCGCAGATTCGTTCGTTTCTGGATCGCCCTGATGATTCGGTCGGCGTCGACGGCGCGCACGCCTGAGCGGTTCAACAGGACGGACAGGCTATCGCCGCGCCCGACGCGAAGGGTCTCCAACTCCGCTTCGGTTTCCGCCGATGCGAGCGCCGTCTGGATTGGCGCAACCAGGGCCACGGCAACTGCCGCGACCAGCGCGAGCGCCGCTATTCGGCCTATCCAACGGCGTGATCCGCGACCCATACTCCGAATCAGCCCCCTTAACACGCACGAATCCATCGATTCTTGAGACAGAATCGGCAAGCCATTACCGACAGTGATGGTACGAGAGCGCCCTGTCAATCACTTGCTTAAGCATGCCTCGCCGGCATATCCAGTATCCCGGCACGGAAGTCCGCCGTCAGCGTCCAAGGCCCGCCTTGACGGCCCACCTAGCGACGGCTGTGAGCCCCCGAGCGACGGTCTTCACCCGCCGCAGCCGTTCGCAACCGTGTTATCTCGTCCTTGACCTTGAGTTTTCGCCGCTTCAGGTGGGTCAGCGACAGTCCGTCCGGCGCTGGCCGTCCGGCCTCTTCCTGGATAGCCCGCTCGAGTCCGGCATGCCTCGCGGCAAGCGTAGCGAGATAGTCGTCGACCCCAATTTCGAAGGCCAGCGTGGCAGGGTCGAGCCGCGAGTACATCAGTTATTGGATCTCACTGGAACGGTCTCGTTGAAGCTCTCTATGAGGCGAACCGGGAGCACCTGCGAATCTGTCGCCAGTATGTCATACCGCGCGCCCGGCCGCCACGACGTATCGCGTCGGAGTGAATGAGCCGTCAGGTTCGCTCGTCTACACTTCTCAATGTTCACGCTTGATATGACTGATCAGATTGCTCCCACATGGAGGCAAGGGTGATAACGGTTAGTGGGTGGCCTGCGAATATGGCGCCCCGACGAGTGCGGTGAGCCTTACGGCTTCGCTCTTAGCGGGCGTCGCGAGCGCCGTGGTTGCGGCCGCATTGACCGGTCTCGCGCGTGCGCTGCTCCGGCGCCAGGGTGTCATGGATCGGCCCAACGAGCGGTCGAGCCATCAAGCCGCGGTACCACGAGGCGGCGGAATCCCCGTCATCGGCGTCCTGCTCGCAGCGTGGCTCGCGCTTTGGCTCACAAGCGCCTCCGATAGCTCGGGACCGCTCTTCTGGATTGCCCTCGTGGGCGCGCTGGGGCTCGCTGGGGTCTCCTGGCTCGATGATTTGCAGGGCAACCTTCCGGTCTTCCTTCGGCTTGCGGCGCAGGTTCTGGCGGTTGGCGCGGGTATCGCCTCGCTCCCCGGCGATGGCCTTATTCTTCAGGGGACCGTTCCAGCCCTCGTCGATCACGCGCTGGCGGCTGCGGCCTGGCTCTGGTTCGTGAACCTGTTCAACTTCATGGACGGGATCGACGGGCTCAGCGGCACCGAGGGCGCGAGCCTTGGGCTCGGCGCGTTCCTGCTTGCCTTGCTGGGTGCCGCGCCGGCCTGGCTCGGGCCGCTCGGGCTGGCGCTCGCCGGTGTCTCAATCGGCTTTCTGCTTTGGAACTGGCATCCCGCCAAGATCTTTCTTGGCGACGTGGGGAGCATTCCGCTGGGCTATCTGTCCGGATGGCTCATGCTGGCGCTGGCGGCGGTGGGCGCGTGGCAGGCCGCGCTGCTACTGCCGGCCTACTACTTGGCGGACGCGACGTTCACGTTGGTTCGCCGCCTGCTGCGGGGCGAACGCGTGTGGCAGGCGCATCGCGAGCACGTCTATCAGCGGGTGGTGGCGGCCGGCTGGAGTCATGGACGGACGGCCGCAGTGATCGCCGGCCACAACCTATTGCTGATAGGGCTTGCGGTCGCGTCACTTCGGGGTTGGGCCGCTGGAGCAGTGGCAATCGCGGCGGGGGCGATGCTCGTCGCGACACTGCTGTGGTATCTTCACGCCGCCGCTCGGGCATCATGCGGCGCATCGAAACGGGCGTGACATGCGGCGCATCCGGACAGGCTCGACTATCAAACGCTTGAGGTGGCGGCCCACGACGTGGCCACGGCAGGCGCGTCGTTCTCGCTGGCCCTGATGCTCCGCCACGGGATTGGCAGCATGTTGCGGCGCGGCGCCGGCGGCGAACGCGACATCGGCGTACGGGCGATCCGCCTCGAAGACCTGCTCGGCCGCCCGCAAGCCGCACCCGACCGCGCCGCCATGCGCACCCTGGTCGAGGGTCGGCGTGTCTGCATCACCGGGGCCGGTGGCACCATCGGCGCAGAGCTCGCGCGGCAGATTGCCGACGATGGCCCCGCGCACCTCACCCTGATCGACAACGCCGAGTACAACCTCTACCGGATCGATCTTGAGCTGGAAGAAGCGCATCCAATCTTATCGCGCAGCGCGGTGCTCGGCGATGTGCGCGACACTGGCAGCGTTGCCGCGACCTTCTCCAGCGAGCGCCCGGAGCTATTGTTCCACGCGGCGGCGCTCAAGCACGTGCACTTGGTCGAGACCAATCCCAACGAGGGCGTGCTCACCAATGCCGTGGGCACCCTTAACGTCGCCGACGCCTGCGTCGTCTTCGGTGTCCGATTGATGGTGCTGGTCTCGACCGCCAAGTCGGTCGAGCCCACGAGCGTCATGGGTGCGACCAAGCGTATCGCCGAGAACTATTGCCAGGCGCTCGCCGGCGCGCCGGCGGCCGGGGGCTTGCGGCTGGTGACGGTGCGCTTCGGCAATGTTATCGGCTCCTCCGGCTCGGTGGTGCCGCGCTTCCAGCACCAGATCGCCGCCGGCGGGCCGGTGACCGTCACCGATCCCGACGCCGCGCGCTACTTCATGACGGCGCGAGAGGCGGTGCAGCTTCTGCTTCAAGCATCGGCGCTCGGCGCGAAGGAGGAAAGCGGCGGTGTTTACGCGCTCGACCTGGGCAAGCCCATCAAAATCGTCGATCTGGCGCGGCAGATGATTCGGCTGGCCGGCCTCACGCCCGACGAGGATATCGAGATCGTCTTCACCGGGCTACGCCCAGGCGAGAAGAGGAACGAGAGCCTGTTCCATCCGGGCGAACCCATGCTCGTGACCGAGACGCCGGGCATTTTCGAGGCCCGCCTGCGCTCCGCCGATGTTGCCCTGATACGGCGCCGGCTCGACCAGCTTGCCAGCGCTGCTCGCGACCGGCGCACGGCAGATGCGCTGGCCCTGATGGCGGCACTTGTGCCTGAATATCAGCCGAGCGAGAGCGTTCTCTCGGACGTTCCGGCGACCGCCGGAATCGCGCTATAGCCGGCCACGACGACAGAGCAGGGGGCAACCCAATGTCCGACACGCCAGGCCGGCCCATCGCACGCGCGCTTATTTCGGTCTCCGACAAGACCGGCCTCGCAGAGTTCGCGTCCTCGCTCGCGCGCCGTGGCGTCGCCGTCCTGTCCACCGGCGGCACGGCACGTGCCTTGCGGGAGGCCGGCGTTGCGGCCACCGATGTCTCGGACCACACCGGCTTTCCCGAAATCATGGACGGCCGGGTCAAGACCCTGCACCCGGCAATCCACGGCGGGATACTCGCCCGCAGGGACGACGCCAGACATCGCACTGCCATGGAGGCCCACGGCATCGCCGGCATCGATCTTGTCGTGGTCAACCTCTACCCCTTTGAGGAGACAGTACGCGACGGGGCTGGGCTCGATACCTGCATCGAGACCATTGACATCGGCGGCCCGGCGATGATCAGGGCAGCCGCCAAGAACCACGAGGACGTCACCGTGGTGGTGCAGCCTTCCGACTACGCGGCAGTGACGGAAGAGATGGAGGAATTGGGCGGGGCCATCAGCCTCGCGCTCCGTCGACGGTTGGCAGCGACGGCGTTCGCGCGCACGGCCGCTTACGACGCCGCCATCGCCCGCCGTCTGGCGGCCGAGAGCGACGGCGACGTTCTGCCCCCGCGCTTCACTCTTGGTGGCTTCCGAACCAGGCTCTTGCGCTACGGCGAGAACCCCCATCAAGCCGCCGCCCTTTATGTCGACCCCACTGCGCCGCCCGGCGTCGCGCAGGCCGAACTCATCCAGGGCAAGGAGCCGAGCTACAACAATCTGGCCGATGCCGACGCGGCCCAAGGGCTGGTGCGCGAGTTCGACCCGCCCGCCATCGCCATCATCAAGCACGGCAATCCCTGCGGCGTCGGCCTCGGCGGCACCCTCGCGGCGGCGTACGAGAAGGCCAGGGCGTGCGACCCGCTGAGCGCCTTCGGCGGCGTGGTCGCGGCCAACCGGCCACTCGACGGTGCCACCGCGCACGCCATCGCCGGCCTCTTCACCGAGGTCGTGATCGCCCCTGAGGCCGACGAGGAGGCGCGCGCCGTGCTCGCAGCCAAGGCTGACCTGCGCCTCCTCCTGTCCGGCGCTGGAACGGCGGACGACAGCCAGCGGCTCATGGTCCGCACGCTCGGCGACGGCTTCCTGGTCCAGACGCTGGATACCGCGCGGGTGACGGCCGAGGCGCTCAAGACCGTGACCAAGCGGGTGCCGACGGAACGGGAGCGCGCGGACCTCCGGTTCGCGTTCACGGTCGCCAAGCACGTGAAGTCGAATGCCATCGTCTACGCCAAGGACGGCGCCACGGTCGGCATCGGCGCGGGCCAGATGAGCCGGGTCGACTCCTCGCGGATCGCCGCGCAAAAGGCGGCTGACGCCTCTGCCGCCGCCGGCGAGGCCCGGTCGCGCGCGGAAGGCTGCGTGGTCGCGTCCGATGCGTTCTTTCCCTTTGCGGACGGGCTCTTGGCTGCCGCCGCTGCCGGCGCCACCGCCGTGATTCAGCCGGGTGGGTCGAAACGGGACGACGAGGTGATCGCGGCCGCGGACGAGCAGGGCCTCGCCATGGTCTTCACCGGCCTCCGGCACTTCCGTCATTAGGGAGGCGTGCGGATGATCGTCGTCTTCGGCTCGATCAACGCCGATCTCGTGTTCGCCGTTGACGCCCTGCCGCGCGCAGGCGAGACGGTGCTTTGCCCTGGCCATCGCGCCGTCGCCGGCGGCAAGGGCCTCAATCAGGCGGTCGCCGCAGCGCGGGCCGCGACCGACCCGGCTACCGCAGTGCAGATGGTCGGCCGCGTCGGCCCCGACGGCTTCGCCCCGATCGCGCTCGCCGCGCTGGAGGATGCCGGCGTCCGCACCGAAGCGATCACCGAGAGCGGGCTGCCGACCGGCTGCGCCGCGGTGATCGTGGACCGCGTGGGCGAGAACCAGATCACCGTGGCAAGCGGTGCCAACACGGACCTGCCGCCGGAGGCGCTGCCCGAAGACTGGCTCGGGCCGGAGACGGTGCTCGTCCTTCAGATGGAGGTTCCGCTGGACTCGAACTGGGCCGTCGCCCGGCGGGCCAAGGCACGGGGCGCCCGCGTGGTGCTCAATCTGGCCCCGGCCAAGCCGGTGCCGGCCGAACTGCTTCCCGCCTTCGATCTTGTGGTGTTCAACGAAGTCGAGGCGGAGATGCTCGCCCGCGCGCGGGCGCTCGATGCCACCGCCGGCGATGACGCGGCCCGCGCCATCGCCGCGCGCTACGGCGTGACGACGGTGGTGAGCCTCGGCAGCTCTGGCGCCGCTGCCTTCACACCCGATGAGGCCTGGCGCTGCGGTGCGCTCGCGATCGAGCCCGTGGACACGGTGGGGGCGGGCGATGCCTTCGTCGCGGGCCTCGCGCTCGGGCTGGAAGCAGGGGCGACGCTGCCGGCGATGCTGCACCGGGCGAGCGTCATCGGGGGACTCGCGTGCTTGCGTGAAGGCGCGGCGCCTGCGATGCCGTCTGCGGCGGAGATCGAGGCGCGGCTTGGCGGCCTACCGCCGGCGCAGCCTGTGACGCTATGACGAGGATGCTTCCGCGGCGCGGTCCGGAAACAGTGTCTGCAGGCCCTTCTCGGAGGCCTCGCACACCCCGCGATCGGTGATGAGTGCGGTCACGAGCCGCGCGGGCGTTACGTCGAAGGCGTAGTTGGCGGCCCGGCTTCCAGCGGGCGTAAGCGCCACCTTCGTCTCCTTCCCCGCCTCGTCGCGTCCGGTGATCGTCAGCACCTCGTCCTCGTCCCGCTGCTCGATAGGGGTCTCGGCGCCGTCCGCCAAGGACCAGTCGATGGTCGGATGGGGCAGCGCGACGTAGAAGGGGACGTCGTTGTCGCTTGCCGCCAACGCCTTCAAATACGTGCCAATTTTATTGCAGACATCGCCGCGGGCGGTCGTTCGGTCGGTGCCGGTGATGCAGAGGTCGACCATACCGCGCTGCATCAGGTGGCCGCCCGCGTTGTCCACGATCACCGTGTGCGGCACCCCATGGCGCGCCAGCTCCCACGCGGTGAGCGCGGCGCCCTGATTGCGCGGCCTGGTCTCGTCGACCCAGACGTGGACCGGAATGCCCTTGTCGTGGGCCAGGTAGAGCGGCGCCAGCGCCGTGCCCCAGTCGACCGTGGCGAGCCAGCCTGCGTTGCAGTGGGTCAGCACGTTGACCGGGCCGTGCCTACCTCTCGCCGCCTCTTCCACCAGCGCGAGGCCGTTTTTCCCGATCGCCCGGTTGATGGCGACGTCCTCGTCGCAGATTTCGCCTGCCCGCCGGTAGGCGGCAGCGGCGCGTTCTTCCGCAGCCAGGGGCCGCAGTCGGCGGCCCAGGTCCTCCAGCGCCCAGCGCAGGTTGACCGCCGTCGGCCGGGTCCCGGCCAGCAGCGAAATCGCGTTCTCCAGGTTTGTATCGCTAGGATCGTCGGCGAGTGCGAGCGCCATGCCGTAGGCCGCCGTCGCACCGATGAGCGGCGCGCCGCGCACCACCATCGTGCTGATGGCGTGTGCGGCGTCCTCGACGGTCACGAGCCGGCGCGTCCCGAAGCTGTGGGGGAGCCGCGTCTGATCGATAACGACGACGGTGCGGCCGTCCTCATCCAGCCAGATGCTGCGATAGGGCCGGCCGTCGATCTTCATGTGCCACCGCCTGCCTTGGTCATCATGTCGTAGCGCACCCGGTCATGGGCCTCCACCGGGTCCACGCCCTGGCGCACCGCCTCGATGATGCCCTCCTCGATGTTCTTGAAGAGCGTCGCGTGCTCCAGCACCTCGGCCGCGCTGCCCCGAGGCACGACGCAGACGCCGTTCTCGTCGGCGACGATGATGTCGCCGGGGTCGACCGGGACGCCGCCCAGACGCACGCCGATTCCGTAACCCGCACAGGCGCAACGGTTGCGGATCGACTGCTGGATAAAGCCCCGGCCGTAGACCGGCAGGTTCAGCGCCTTGTACTCGTCGATGTCGCGGGTGACGCCGTCGATCACCGTGCCGACCAGGCCGAAATGCCGGGTGGTGAAGCCGGCAACACCGCCGTAGCTGTTCACGTCCATCCGCCCGCCCTGATCGATCACCAGAACGTCGCCGGGGTTGCCCAGCTTCACCGCCTCCAGGGTGCCGAGCACCGGCGACTCCCCCGCCTCGCCCACCGGCACCAGCTTCAGCGTCGCGGCAGGGCCCACGATCTTGCCGCAGCTGCCCCAGAGCGGGCCGATGCCGTGCGGCGCGCCGGCGATCCCGGCCCGGTCGAGACCGTCCGACACGTTGGCGGTGGAGAGCCGGCGGAATCCCTCGATCAGCCCCTTGAGGTCGGCGTCGGTCATGGTCGTTCCTGCTACGATTGCTGCGGCGGGTCGAAGCCCGTCTCCTTGGCCCGGACCAGCGCCGAGACGAGGCTGTTGTAGGGCGCATCCAGGCCGAGCGCCAGAGCCTCCGGCGGGATCGCGCCGTTGATCGCGTTGATCTCGGAGCGGCGGCCGGCGAGGTGATCCAGCAGCATCGAGGGGCGCGCACCGGGGATCTTGGCGCCGAAGTCGTGCACGTAGGCGACCGGGTCGTCGAAGTCGAGCCGGATGCCCTTGGCGCGCGCGACCCGATAGGCCTCCGCAGCGCAGCCGGAGGCGATGGGCCAGGCGTCGGCATCCGCCATGATCTCGCCCACGGTGAGCCCCGTGAGCGTCGCCGTCCCGCTGAAGCAGACGTTGCAAACGAGCTTCTCCCAGACGAGCTGGTCGATGTCGTCGAAGCATTTGACCCTGAAGCCCGCCTCGCTCCAGAGCGCGGCAATGCGCTCCAGCCGCGGCGTCACCGCACCGTGCGCTTCGCCGAGCCGCACCAGCTCCATGCCGTTGTGGTGGGCGTGGCCCCGCGCCCCCCAAGAGGCGCCCCAGCCCCCCCCCCCCCCGCCCATGACACCCACCACGCCCACGAAGCGGGCAACCATAGCGGCGCAGC
>JAPPKP010000207.1:13032-15687 GCA_028819955.1 Rhodospirillaceae bacterium
CGGGGGGCGCGGCCCGCCCCCCCCCTCCGCCCTGCGGTTGGGGGGGGGGGGGCCCCGGCCCCCCCGCCGCGGCCCCCCCCCCCCCCCCCACGCCGACGATGACACGCTCCTCGCCCAGGATGCGGGCAACCTTCGCGGCGCTGCCGAGGCCGTTCTGGATGGTCAGCACTGCGGTCTCGGAGCCGAGCAGAGGATGCGCGCCCGTGGCGGCGGCCTCCACCTGCGGTGCCTTGGTCGCGACGATGACGAGGTCGCAGGGGCCGACGACCGTGGGGTCGCTGGTTGCACCCACTGCCACCGTGCGATCGCCGCTCGCGCCTTCGAGACGGAGCCCGTTGGCGGCGATCGCATCGACATGCGCCTGCCAGGTGTCGATCGCCCAGACCTCGTTGCCGGCATCGGCCATGAGCGCCGCGTAGACGCAGCCCATGGCTCCGGCGCCGACGATTCCGATCTTCATGGCTCGATGCTCCGTTTGTCTCGGCTGCTGGCGGGGGCGCCCGAGGAAGGGCCGATGCGGGCTCCGTGCTCTTGGCAGGACGCTTCGGCTAGTGCGACAAAGGACTCAGTCACTTCATCCGGCGCAGGCAGATTGCTCGGGTCCTCGCCGGGATAGGCCCGGCGGCGGAGCTCCGTTGCCACGGGGCCGGGGTCGAGCAGGTTGACCCGAAGAGCGCTGCGCCGGGTTTCCGCCACGTAGCAGCGCACCAGCGCTTCCAGGCCGGCCTTGCTTGCGGCATAGGGACCCCAGAAGGCTGGCGCGGTCTCGGCCGCGGCGGCGGTGACGAAGATCGCCCGGCCGGCGGGCGAGGCCCGCAGCAGAGGGTCCAGGCTTCGGATCAGGCGCCAGTTTGCACCCAGGTTGAGCCCGAGCGTCTGCTCCCAGTCCTCGGGCGCGAAGTGCCCCACCGGGCTCAACTGGCCAAGCATGCCGGCGTTGGCGACGAGGATGTCGAGGCGGCCGAAGCGCTCGGCCAGCGCGCCGCCCAGCCTATCGATCTGCTCGCCGTCACGCAGGTCCATCGGCACCAGGGTCGCGGGCTCGCCCGTTGCGCGCTGCACGGCGTCGTCCACCTCCTCCAGCCCACCCGTGGTACGGGCGACGAGGACGAGCCGCGCGCCTTCGGCAGCGAAGCGGCGGGCGACGGCCGCACCGATGCCGCGCGAGGCGCCGGTCACGAGCGCGATCCGGCCTTCCAGACGCGGCGGGGCCACGGCGCTGCCTAGCCCGAATCCGCCAGCAGGGAGAGTTGCGCCGGCGGCTCGCCACCCTGTTGATCCGAGAGCGGGATCGGATAGTCGCCGGAGAAGCAGGCGTCGCAGTAGCGTGGGCGCAACTCTCCCCGCGCCCCGGCGCGCCCATCGCCCGGTAGAGCCCGTCGATCGTGAGGAAGGCGAGGCTGTCGACTCCGATGGAGCGCGCCATGGCGTCCACGTCGTGACGCGCAGCGAGGAGCGCCTCCCGCGCCGGCGTATCGACACCGTAGAAGCAGGAATGGGCGGTCGGCGGGCTCGCGATCCGCATATGGACCGCCGCTGCGCCCGCCGCGCGCACCATCTCCACGATCTTGGTCGACGTGGTGCCGCGCACGATGCTGTCGTCGACGAGCACGACCCGTCGGCCTTCGATGACGCTGCGGTTGGCGTTGTGCTTGAGCTTGACGCCGAGGTGTCTGATCCGGTCGGTGGGCTCGATGAAGGTACGCCCGACGTAGTGGTTGCGAATGATACCGAGCTCAAAGGGAAGGCCGGCCTCAGCAGCGTAGCCGATGCCAGCCGGTACCCCGGAATCGGGTACGGGCACCACCACTTCCGCAGGCGCCGGCGCCTCGCGGGCGAGCTCGGCGCCGATGCGCTGCCTGGCCTCGTAGACGCCGATCCCTTCGGAGACGCTGTCGGGCCGGGCGAAGTAGATGTACTCGAAGACGCAGAAGCGCTGCTGGGTGGAGCGGAACGGCTTGATGCTCTCCACCCCTGCCTCCGAGATGATGACCAGCTCGCCCGGCTCGATATCGCGCACGAACTCGGCACCGATGATATCGAAGGCCACCGTCTCCGACGCCAGGATCATGGCGCCGTCGAGCCGGCCCAGCACCAGCGGGCGGACGCCCAGGGGATCGCGCACGCCGATCATCGAGTCCCTGGTCAGCGCCACCAGCGAATAGGCGCCTTGCACCCGGCCGAGCGCCTCGATCATGCGCTCCACCACGCGCGGGCGGCGGCTGATGGCGATCAGGTGGACGATCACCTCGGTGTCGGAGGTGGACTGGAAGATGCAGCCATGGTTGACAAGATCGGCGCGCAGCGAGAGCGCATTGGTGAGGTTGCCGTTGTGCGCAATGCTGAGCCCGCCGAAGGCGAGGTCGGCGAAGAGCGGCTGGATGTTGCGCACCTCGGGCGCGCCCTGGGTGGAATAGCGGTTGTGGCCTATTGCGGCGTGACCCACCAGCGCGTCGATCACCTCGCCCGAAGAGAAGATGTCGCCAACCCGGCCGAGTGCGCGGTGCGAGTGGAAGATCGTGCCGTCGGTGCTGACGATTCCGGCCGATTCCTGCCCCCGATGCTGCAGCGCGTGCAGGCCGAGCGCCGTATGGGCTGCGGCGTCGGGGTGCCCGAAGATGCCGAAGACCCCGCACTCTTCCCGTAGCTTGTCGT
>JAPPKP010000014.1:0-13375 GCA_028819955.1 Rhodospirillaceae bacterium
GCTCGGGCGCGCTGCACGAGCCCATCAGCATGGCCGCCAAGCGCCACGCGAACCGTGCCGGCCCCGTGGTGCGCGCCTTCCAGGCGCTGGAGCGCGGCGGCCCGAGCGAGGCCGAGATCACCGAGGCTGCCGCCAAGCACGAGAAGCGCGCCGACCCGGCAGCGCTCTGGTCGCGCTACGCGCGCTAGACCGCGTCTGTAGGCGGAGCGCTGGCGCTCCGAGGAGCGACCGGCCTACGACCCCTCCGCCATCTTGTCGTAGCGACGCTGCATCTCGTCGGGCGACACATCCTCGATGTGGTGACCCACGTTCCAGCGGTGCCCGAACAGGTCGCGCAGGACCGCCGTCCGCTCACCGTAGAACAGGGACGGCGGAGGAGAGCGGCTCCTGAACATTCGAGAACGCTAGCACAACGCAATGCGCATCGCGCGGTGCGGGCCGCCCCAGGCGTGCCGGGGCGGGTCCGCGATTGAAGAAGACGGGAGCCGAGCGCAGTGCGCGAAGGGCTCAAGGTAAGCGGCCGGCCGAAGGCGCATCGCAAATCGATCGCCTGTGCCCTACAATTATTTTGCACTACGCTCAACTAAATGTTCCTGCATTCGAAGATTTGATTGTACAGTATAGGGCGCGCTATAATTCGAAATTCCACACGGAACTGGAGAGTGGGGCGAGCCACGACACGCGTTGACCGCCAGCACTTCGTATAGGTATTTGGAGCGACAGGAATCGATAAAATCTCATTAATTCAGAGCATTGTAGGGGAACCAAGCCGTCTCAAGGCGAGACTGCTCGGCCCAACCCAGACCGTAGATAAAGGGTAGTTTCGTTTTCTATGTATTCCCAAGAATGGAAAGAGCATCTCTTCGGACTTGGAAGCTATAGACTTGTCATTCCACAGATACGGTACTTTTAGCAGTGGGCACACTCTTGAGGATATTGAGCGTGCCCATTGCGTGTTTCTGGGCGAGTGACGGCCGAATGCGTTCCGCCTTGGGCTCCGCACGGCAATCCAGTCGGTGGAAGCGGCCGCATAGCACCTCGTGTCAAGGGAGCGGTTGATGCCGGCACACGGCTGTGCCGGGCGGCAGGCAAGACCGCGTCGCCGTGACTGAAGGGCCTCCGCAAGGGCGGGACCGGTGAGAGCGCCTGCGCCTTCGCATGCGACCCTGGCGCTCGTCGATCTCGCACAAGGCGCGCGGGCACATCATCTATGGTTTCTGCTTGCCTGGCAGGACATCCGCCGCCTCTATCGACGTTCCATACTGGGGCCGTTCTGGCTCACCGTCAGCATGGGTGCCCTGGTGGGCGTGCTGGGGACGCTCTACGGCATGCTATTCGGTGTCGAGAGCGCGGGCTACGTGCCGTTCCTCTCGCTCGGCTTCATCGTGTGGACGCTAATCTCGGGCGTCATCACCGAGGGCTGCACCGCGTTCATCAACGCGGAAGGTATCATCAAGAACGTGGGCCTGCCGCTCTCGATCCATCTGTACCGCCTGCTCTGGCGCCACCTTCTCATCCTCGTTCACAACGCGGCCGTGTTCGTCGTGGTGGCCGCGGTCTTTGCGGTCTGGCCGGGCTGGACCGGCCTGCTCGCGTTTCCGGGCCTCGTGCTCCTCTGCCTCAACGGCATCTGGGCGGGCTTGCTGCTCGCCATCGTTTCGGCCCGGTTCCGCGATGTGCCGCCGATCGTGACGAGCATCGTGCGGATATTCTTCTTCGTGACCCCAATCATTTGGATGCCGGAGATCATGCCGGGGCGACCCCTGGTACTCGACCTCAATCCGTTTTTCCATCTGGTGGAGGTGGTGCGTGCGCCGTTGCTGGGACAGGTGCCGGGCCTGACGTCCTGGATCGCGGTGCTCGTCATGACGGCCGCAGGCTGGCTCGCGACCTTCGCGCTCTTCCGCCGCTACCGACGGCGGATCGCCTATTGGGTCTAGGCGCCATGGTCAGCCTCCGGCTCGAATCGGTCACGGTCGACTTCCCCGTCTACAGCGCCGGCGCGCGTTCGCTGAAGAAGCGCTTGTTCCGACCCGCCACTGGCGGACGCATCGCGCATGGCGCTGGCAACAGGCTACGGGTGCGCGCTCTCGATGGCGTAAGTCTCGCCATGACGCACGGCGATCGGATCGGTCTTATCGGCCCCAACGGCGCGGGCAAGACGACACTGCTGCGCGTGCTAGCCGGCGCCTACGAGCCCACGCAGGGTCGGGTGGAACGACACGGTCGAACGGCTTCGCTTCTCAACGTATCGCTCGGTATCGATTCTGAAGCGAACGGCTACGAGAACATCATGACCCGGGGGCTTCTCCTAGGTCTCCGGCCCGAGCAGGTGCGCGCGCGCATCGATGAGATCGCTGCGTTTACCGAGCTCGGCGACCACCTGGCGATGCCGGTCCACACCTATTCGGCAGGTATGCGGCTGCGGCTCGCCTTCGCGGTGTGCACCTGTTTCGATCCTGAAATCCTGCTGATGGACGAGTGGTTGGGCATTGGAGACCGCGCGTTCATCGAGAAGGCGGAACACCGGCTCCAACAGTTCGTAGAGCGTGCGGGCATATTGGTGCTTGCATCTCAGAATATGCCCCTGCTCCAGCGTGTTTGCTCCAAGGGCGTTCTGCTCGACGAGGGGAGGGTCAAGTGTTTCGGTCCGATCGACGAAGTGCTAAGAATATACCGAAAAACAACATAGTTGTTCTGGTTCATATTGTTCACTTTTAGCACACGCGTGATGCAGAAATTACCAATTTATCTCTGTTGACACGATAAATTTAGTTCATACGATATTCTTGAAATATAGTGTTTCTGGTTAACCTGGAATAACTCGCCTTGGTCCCCGAAAGCACCGTTGAACGCAGCCCTGATAGGCCTCGCTCCAGATCCGCGCTTCTGGTGCTTGGCATGCATCGATCCGGGACCAGTGCTCTGACGGGCGCCTTGGGGCTCTGCGGTGCCTGGGTGGGCGGGCCATCGGAGCTGACGGATGCGAACACCGAGAATCCCGTCGGATTCTGGGAACGCCGCGACGTGCGGGAGATCTGCGATCGTCTGCTGCTGGCGGCTGGGGCGGACTGGTGGAAGGTCGCGCGCTTCGAGCCCGAAGCGATATCTCACGCCGTCGTGGAGGAGGAACGTGCGAAGTTTACAAAAATTTGTTCTGTATTGGACGGACGCGGCACTTGGACCATTAAGGAGCCTAGATTCTGCCTGCTATTGCCAATTCTAAGGGACGCCATAACGAATCCGATTTGCGTCCTCGTCTTTCGAAATCCGCTGGAGGTCGCCCGTTCGTTGAGGGCGCGCAATGGGTTTGGAACATCGGCGGGAATCGCCCTTTGGGAAATGTACAACCGCCACGCTCTGAGCGCCTCCAAGAACCTGCCACGCGTTCTGGTTTCCCACGAGAACCTCATGCTGCGTCCGGCAGAAACGCTGGAGAATCTTGT
Organism: Rhodospirillaceae bacterium; assembly: GCA_028819955.1. The sequence continues at coordinate 3,447 of JAPPKP010000014.1, forward strand.
TGAACGACTTGCCACACTTGGCGCGACCGATCTGGAGACTCCGAGCGAGAATCGCCTCAGGCAAGTTATCGAACCCTCCCTCTATCGCCGACGGGCCAGCACGGAGGAGCTGCCCAAGTTCCTCTCGCCGTCGCAGCTTGCTCTCTGGGCGGCGTTTCGCAGCGGGCGAGCTCTTGATCTTGAGGACAGCGCCTCGGTGTCGCGGGAGGCGCTGCAGCATCTGTTCGATCTGGAGTCGGCACAGCTCTCGCTCCAACGCCACGGCGACCGGGCGCGTCAACTGAGAGACTCTGTTGCAACCAAGAACCGAATGATCTCCGATCTCCGAAGCCGGTCCGCCGCGCTGACCGTCGAGGTGAATGACCGGCAAGCGACGACGCGGACCCAGGAAGCGACGATTGTCGATCTCCGGCGCCGGATCGCATCGCTTGCGGTCGAGCTGGACGAGCGGCAAGCGACGACTGGTGCTCTCGAAGCAACCATCGCGACTCACGTGGGGACGATGGAGGCTCGTCAGGCCACCATCGACGCACATGAGGCGACGATCGCCGATCTCCGGCGCCGGGTCGCCGCGCTGACCCTTGAGGTGAATGCGTGGCAAGCGACGACACGTGCTCGCGAAGCAGCCATCGCAACTCACGAGAGCACGACCGAGGCGCGCCAGGCGACCATCGACGCACATGAGGCGACGATCGCCGATCTCCGGCGCCGGATCGCTGCGCTGACGGTCGATCTGGACGAGCGGCGAGCGATGATGCGTGCCCACGCAGAAACCATCGAAGCCCACGAAGCGATCATAAGAACCCGCGATGACACCATTCGGGAGCTCCTGAGTTCCACCAGCTGGAAAGCCACTCACCCTCTACGCGTCGTCTCTCGCACCTCCAGGCGGAGCCTGCGTGCCCTTCGTCGAACGCTCAGGGTCATGCGCAGGTTGGATCGCGGCCCGACCCTTCGCTCCATCTTGTCCATTCGTCTCGCTCTTGCACGATCCCCCGCGAAAATTGCTTCGCGTGAGCCCACCTCGCCAATCGAAGCACCGTGCCTCGTTTCCAAGCTAGTTCGCGAGAGCAGACAACGGCCTTCCCATGCAACACCCCCCAAGTTCGAAATCCTCTCAGGCAGGAAACGGCTCAAGATCAGCGTCATCGCGTGGGACTTGGCACACAATCCTCTAGGGCGAGCCTACTTGCTCGCCGACGTCTTGCGAAACGATTACGACGTCGAAATTATCGGAGCCACGTTTCCGACCTTCGGCAACGACATTTGGAAACCCCTACGGGATTGCAGTCGTGTCATTATCAAATCCGTTCCGGGAGAGCGCTTCCCTGAATATTTCTGGACGATGGACGCCCTCGCCGAACATATCGACGGCGACGTGATTTACGTTTCCAAGCCGAGGCTCCCGAGTCTGGAGTTAGCGATTCTCGCAAAGCTTAGAATAAACCGGCCAATAATTCTGGACATAGACGACGACGAGTTGAGCTTCTTCGGGAATCGGGAGCCACTCAGCCTGAATGAGCTGAGAACAAACAGAGCCTGTTTGGGTGTTGATGTTCCTTACGGCGAGGCCTGGACCAGAATTGGTGAATCTCTCATTCCACATTTCGAGCACATCACGGTGTCGAACGAGGAATTGAGAAAGAAGTATGGCGGAACGATATTGCCCCACATTCGGGACGAACACGACTTCGATCCGACTGAGTATCCGCGCGAAGCCATTCGGCGCACGCTCGGCTTTGCCTCGGAAGACAAAGTTATCCTGTTTGCGGGCACCCCGCGCATGCATAAGGGTCTCGCGCGTCTCGTCGCTGCGCTAAGAGAGTTGGACCGACCGAACTACAAGCTCCTAGTTGTTGGCTCGCCCGCCGATGGCGACGTCGGCAACGTGCTTCGCAACGTCGATCCCCATCGCGTGACGCTGCTCCCCGACGTTCCATTCGCCGATCTGCCCGGTTACCTGTGTGTCGCCGACTTGGTCGCTCTCTTGCAGGACGAGAAGGCGCCACCGTCCGCCTTTCAAATACCCGCCAAGTTCACCGACGCGCTCTCCATGGGCATTCCCGTCCTGACGGGCAATGCTCCTCCTCTGTTGCATCTGGCAAACGACGGCCTGGTCGAGTTGCTCCAGGATGCAACGCCAGCGAGAAAAATCGACGAAATATTCTCGAATTATCAAATGCGAAAGGAATGCGCCGAGCAAAACCGCCGTATCTTCTTGAGACACTACAGCTATGGGGCCAACTTGCCCAAGCTAAAGAAGCTGATCAAGCGCTGTGCCAATCGTCCGACCGCGGTTCCCGACGCCTTCCACGATCTTGTGGAATATCATCGAACTATCTTTTCAGCGCCAAATGGGTCATTCAAACACGCCCCCAAGATGCATATTATGTGCAACCGACGAATTGCACGGGATTCGCGGAAGACGACGTCGCCCGACCGAAGAATCGTACGGGCGAGACGGCGTTCAAAGCGTTCGTACGTTGACGACAAGCTGGACATCGTTTTCTTTTGGAAGCAGAACGATACCGGGGTCTACGGTAGACGCCAGGATATGTTCGTAAAGTACCTGGCGCAAGACCCGAGCGTGGGCCGAATCTTTCACTTCGATGCCCCGGTGAACCTCTTTCGGTCCACCGGCCTAGCTTGTAAAGGGGCGTCGAACCACCGATACAGCCACGCACGGTTGGTTGGCCGGCAAACACTGAAAAGGAAGCTCGGCCTGGCCAACCGGGATAAAATTCGATTTGACACTTTCGTTTACGTGACAAGCGGCCGTGTTCCACGTGTTCTCAAGCGTGTGATCCCGTCCGAACACGACTATCTCGATTTCCTGGGTCGCTTTTTCAGACGTCACAAGATCGGGCAACGGCGGACTGTTCTCTGGGTCTGCCCTGCAAACAGCCGGTTTCCGTTAATTGAAAAGCGCTGCGGGGCGGATCTCGCGGTCGCCGACGTCATCGACGACGAACGACAATGGCCAGTAAGCGATGCGCGTCGGGAAATGCTGAACCGCAATTACGAAGACGTGTTGGCGCAAAGCGACCTCGTTCTAACCAATTGCCACAGCGTTTTACGGAGCATGCGTCCGTTTTCGCAGAACATTTACTTGCTTCCCAATGCCGTGGAGCTGCTGGAGGAGGAATCGAGATCCTGGCCCAAGCCACGGGAACTCAAGCGCCTCGCGGGCCCCGTGATTGGCTACGCCGGCAATCTGGATGTCGCGCGTATTGACCTGGATCTTCTCAGGCACGTGGTGGGTGCACGACCGGATTGGAATTTTGTCTTTATCGGCTCCATGCATAAGGGGGAGGAGATCAGGGTGCTGGAACGATACGGCAACGTTCATTTCTTGGGAGTTCGAGTCTACGAACGGGCCTTGCGCTATATCCGACACTTTGACGCTGCGATCATACCTCACTTGGACAATGATCTGACCAGATCGATGAACCCCCTTAAGCTCTACGTCTACCATGCACTTCTCGTGCCAGTGATATCCACACCAATCGCGAACATGGACGACTTCAGCAAGTTCGTTCGGATCGGTGAGACGCCACAGGAATTCGTGCGAGCAATCGAACAGTGCCTCCGCGACAATCCCATTCTTGGCGATCTGTCGAATCTCCGCGCGTTGCTGAGAGAGAACTCATGGCGCGAGCGTGTGAAATGCGTGTTGGAGCTCATCGAGCGCGAACTAGCGAAAACGCCGGAGGGACTATCGGTCGTGAGCCGGGACAGCAGGTGCCAAGCAGAGGCGACCACATTGGTGCACGTGAGGAATGCCGAGGTGTGGAGCCGGTCGGCCACGACCGGCAGTTGCGCAATGCGGCATAATATCTGAGTTCGAGAGTATACAGCTGAAAGAGTGCGGAGTGGACTACGGTGTATGTTTCGGAATTACCTCTTTCAGGGATCAAGGTGCTGTGTCCGAAAAAGCACGGAGATCGTCGTGGTCTCTTTTCTGAAGTTTACAACAAGCGAATGCTTGCCGAATTAGGATGGCAAATCGACTTCGTGCAAGACAATCATTCGTTCTCGACGGAAAAAGGAACGGTGAGGGGGCTACATTTTCAGCCGCCACCTGTCGCTCAGCACAAACTCGTGCGCGTGGTGCGCGGCGTTATATTCGATGTTGCAGTCGATTTGCGGCGGAGTTCCCCCACCTATGGTCGACACGCGAGCGTTGTTCTGTCCGCCGAAGCGTGGAATCAGGTTCTCATTCCGATCGGATTTGCTCACGGACTGATGACCTTGGAGCCAGATACCGAGGTTGTCTACAAGGCGAGCGATTACTACGCGCCAGATCACGATATGGGTCTTCTGTGGAACGATCCTGAGTTGGAAATCCATTGGCCGCTTCCGGCGGACGAGACCGTGCTTTCCGACAAGGACCGAAATCATCCAAGACTCGCAGAGCTGGACAGCCCCTTCGCCTAGGGCGAACGGCTGGTCTTCAATACCGACGGAATTGGATCGCTCGTGGAACGAATATTGGTGATCGGCGGCGCGGGCTTCATCGGCTCCTGCGTGGTGCGGCGGCTAGTAAGAGTTGGCAAAGCGGTGACGACCCTTGATGCGCTGAGCTATGCGGGCCACGTCGAGTCACTCGGATCCGCTTTGAGCGCACCGAACCACCACTTCGAGCACGCCGATATCCGGGATCGCAGAGCCCTGTGCCGGGTTCTTGCCGAGATGCAGCCGGATGCAGTGATCCACCTCGCTGCTGAATCCCATGTCGACCGTTCGATTGACAGTCCTATGGACTTCGTCACCACCAACGTCGAGGGGACGGTGGCGCTGCTCGAGGCCGCGACAGAGCACTGGGTTGGCATGGAGGAAGCGGAGCGGCAGCGCTTCCGCTTCCTCCACGTCTCGACCGACGAGGTTTACGGCTCTCTGGGCACCGAGGGAGCGTTCACCGAGACGTCGCCATACCGGCCGAACTCGCCGTACGCGGCAAGTAAGGCGGCCTCCGATCATTTCGCGAGAGCCTGGCATCGCACTTACGGCCTGCCGGTGGTGATCAGTCACTGCTGCAACAATTACGGACCCTATCAGATGCCTGAAAAGCTAATCCCCGTGGTCATCCTGGCGGCCCTGGAGGGAAGACCCATCCCCGTCTACGGCGACGGCAAGAACGTGCGCGACTGGCTCTTCGTCGAAGACCACGCTCGTGCCCTGGAGCTGATCCTGGCCAACGGAAAGCCCGGTGACATCTACGACATCGGGGCCAACGCTGAGATGACCAACATAGACCTGGTGCGGGTGATCTGCAGCCGGATGGACGAGCTGGTGCCCGACAGCTCCTATCGCCGCCATGCGGACCTCATCGAGTTCGTTGTGGACCGACCGGGACACGATCGCCGCTATGCCATCGACTCCAGTCGCGTGCGCCGGGAGTTGGGGTGGCAGCCCGCCGCCAACTTGTGGCAGGGCCTCGACCTCACCGTGCGCTGGTATCTCGAGAACCGGTGGTGGTGGCAGGGAGTCCGCGAAGGCGGCTTCGAAGATCGCCGACGCCAGGGTCTGCGTTTCGACTGAATTGAGGTAATGCCCTTCAAGGTGATTCTCCTGGGCCCGCATGGCCAGCTCGGTCACGACGTTCGTCGTGAGCATGCGCGTTCGGAAGGCGGGTTTGATCTCATCCCTCTCCCGCGCGAGTCGTTGGACGTTGCATCGCCTAGGTCGATCAATCGCGTCCTCGGCAGCCTCCAGTTCGACGCGCTGGTCAATTGCGCTGCCTACACCCAGGTGAACAGCGCCGAGAACGACGCGACCGGTGCGTTCGCGGTCAACGCGAGAGCGGTGCAGGCGCTCGCGCAGGTCTGCGCCGCCAAGCGGGCGCGGGCGCGGTTCCTTCACATCAGCACCGACTACGTGTTCGGCGGCGACGCGGCGCGGCGGGAACCGCTCCGCGAAGACGATGCGACCGCGCCGGTCAACGTATACGGCGCCTCCAAAGCGATGGGAGAGGCCCGCGCGTGCTTGGAGTCCAACGATGTCGTCGTCCTGCGCACGGCCTCCCTGTTCGGGGTGGCGGGTACCGGCGGCAGGGGAGACAACGTCGTCGAGACCATGATCCGCACCGCACGAGAGACAGGATCCCTCCGGGCCGTCGACGATCAGACGATGTCGCCGACCGCTTCCGCCGATGTCGCCCGCATCGTGGTGCGGATGGTGAGGGACGGCTGCGCACCCGGCATCTATCACGTGGTCAACGCGGGCTCGGCGACATGGTTCGAGTTCGCGTGCGAGGTCATCCGCCTCGCGGGGATGGCAGTGGATATCGAGCCCTGCACCACCGAGGATTACCCAGCCCGCGCGCCGCGCCCGCGCTACAGCGTACTCGACAACGCCAGGGTCTCCGCGGCGTTCGGGGCCATGCCGGCATGGCAGGACGCGCTGGAGCAATACCTGCGCGCGAGGCGGGGAGCGGGATGAAGGGCATCATCCTCGCCGGGGGAGAGGGCACGAGGCTCCTCCCGATCACGAGCGCGATCAACAAGCAGCTCCTGCCCGTCTACGACAAGCCGATGATCTATTACCCCCTCAGCGTCCTGATGCTGGCGGGAATTCGAGACATTCTGATCATCACCGCGCCGCAGCATGGGGACAGCTTCCGGTGCCTGCTGAGCGACGGCAGCCGCTGGGGCCTCGCGTTGCGCCATGCCGTGCAACCGAGCCCGGGCGGCATCGCGCAAGCCTTCCTCATCGGTAAGGCGTTCATCGGAGACGACGCCTGCGCGCTCGCTCTCGGCGACAACATCTTCCAGGGGCGCGGACTGGACGAGAAGCTGCGCCGCGCCGCGGCGCGACAGCGGGGCGCTACGGTCTTCGGGTATCGGGTCCCCGATCCCGAACGCTACGGCGTCGTCGCGTTCGACCATTGCAGCCGCGTCGTCTCAATCGAGGAAAAGCCGGTGCGACCGCGCTCCCGGTGGGCGGTGACGGGGCTCTACTTCTACGACAATGACGTCGTCCGGATCGCCGAGGAGATCGAGCCGAGCGCCCGTGGCGAGCTGGAGATCACCGACGTCAACCGCCGTTACCTGGAACGTGGCGATTTGACCGTCGAACGGCTGGGGCCCGGATTCACCTGGTTCGATACCGGGACGCACGAGAGTCTGTTGGGGGCGGCGCGCTTCGTTCGCACCGTTGAGAAGCGTGAGAACCATCGTTTTGGCGTTCCCGAGGAGGTCGCCTTCCAGAACGGCTGGATCGACCGCGCGGAACTCGCGGCGCTCGGCCATCGTCTGCGCAAGAGCAGCTACGGCGAACACTTGCTCCGGCTCGCGGGCGGGCGGGGCGAGAGCGAGGCCGGCGTACTCGCACGTCGCTGATCCCCTTGCCGCGCTACGTCCCGGCTGGACGCCACCACCACCACGTCATCGCCCGAAACCCGAATCGGGCGAGGCATCCGGCGGCGAGTGGGCCTAGCAGCATCAGCCAGGGTAGCGCTCGATAGTGCAGCCCGAAGTAGCGGAGAAGGCCGCGAGTCTTGTGCCATTCGACCAGGAGCGGATCGGCGCGGCTGCTGCCTGCGTGGTGGATCGCCTCCACGTGGGGTGCGAAGTAGACCGGAGTCCCGGCCCGGTGCAGCCGCATGCACAGGTCGAGGTCCTCGACGTGCACGAAGTAGCCGCCGTCCATGCCGCCGGCGGCGCGATAGGTTGCGGCCGGCATCATCATGCAGGCCCCGCTGATGGCTGGCACGCGCGCGATGCCGTCGGGAAGGGGACTCTCGTGCCGGTTGAGTCGATGCTGCCAGAAAATTCGCGGCGAGAGCCGGTCGAGCCGAAGCGCTTCGACCAGTGCAGTGACGGGGGTGAGCAGAGCCCGCCGCGAGCCGCACTGATCGGTGCCATCGGGGTTGCACACGCGGCAGCCGAGCATCCAGTCGCCATTGAGCGCGGCAGCTTCAGCCAAGAGCTCGGGCACCGCGCCAGGACCCAGGCAACAGTCCGGGTTCAGCAGCAGCAGGTAGCGTCCCCGTGCCTCCCGTACCCCGAGGTTGCAGCCGCGCGCGAAACCCACGTTGCCGTGACCGCTGACAAGGCGTACACGCGGCTCCGTCTCCGCCCGGCGCGCGAGAGCCGCCGCCACCTCCGGCGGGTTGCCGTTGTCGACGAGGATCAGCTCGCCGACGCCGGCCTGGTCAGGCGCAAGTACCGCATCGATGGCCTCTGCGAGCACCGGCCCGGTCCTGTACGAGACCATGACGACGCTGACCTGGCCGGTCCGGTCGTCACGAATGAGGGCGGCGCCCTCCTCCCTAGCCGACATCTCTTGGCCTGCGCGGCTCTCAGGCCCAGCCGCCGGCAAACGGCATGACGTGGCCCGTGATGAAGTCGCTCTTGTCCGATGCGTAGAACGCCACGAGCGCCGCCACCTCCTCGGGCTTGCCGAGGCGCTTCAGCGGGATGTTCCGGGTCATCTTGGCGAACGTATCGGGATCGTTGACCAGCTCGGGCGGAAAGTACGTCGGGCTCTCCACATAGTTGGGCGCGATCGCGTTGACCTGGATGTTGTCGCGGCCGAGTTCCTGGGCGAGCGATACGGTGAGCGCGTTGGTGGCGCCCCGAGCGGTCACATACATCGAGTAATTCGGTAGCCCGCGCAGGGGCGTCGCCGAGGTGATGAACAGAATCTTGCCCCGCTTCCGTTCCTTCATCTGCGGCACTGCGGCGCTGGCTATGAGGAACGGAAAGACCACCATTTCCTCGAGCGCGGAACGCATGTCGTCGACGCTCGCTCGCTCGATGGGCGCGCGGATCGCCGCGCCGGCATCGTTGCAGATGACCACGTCGACGCGACCGCAGCGCTCGGTCGCGGCCGCAACGATCTCGCCCGGCGTCTGCGCGCCGACGACGGAGAGCGCGGGGTTGGCCGCGGCGAACCGCTCCGCCGCGGCGGAATCCGCGAAGCTCTCGTCGTGGCAAACCACAGTCGCCCCCATGGCCGCGAGCTCGGCCGCGACCGGCCGGCCCACGAAGTGTTCCACGTTGGTAATCAGGACGATGCGGTTCTCCATCGAACTCCCTCTCGTTCCCGAGCGCCAATGGACCGGTCAACTTTGCGGCCCCTGTTTCTTACCACGGAGAGCCAGGGGCTACTCGCTGCGCCCGCCGCATTGCGTTCCCGCCATCGTGCTGACACCCTCGCGCCGGCGTGCAGCACAGGAGAAAAGCATGAAGGGCTACGACGCCTATACCACGATGACCTTCGCGCGCGAGCGGCGCGTGCTCACCGTGACGCTCAACCGGCCCGACGTGCTCAACGCCGTAAACGCGGCCATGCACGCCGAGATGGCGCGGCTCTTCTACGACATCGCCGCCGACCGCGAGACCGACGTCGTCGTGTTGACGGGCGCTGGGCGCGCCTTCTGCGCCGGCGGCGACATGGATTGGCTCCAGAACGCGGCCGACGACCCGACGATCTTCGACGGGATCGCGGTCGAGGCGAAGCAGATCGTGTTCGGCCTTCTCGACCTGGAGAAGCCGGTGGTATGCCGCCTGAACGGCGATGCGGTGGGGCTCGGAGCCACGGTCGCCCTCTTCTGCGACATCATCATTGCCGCCGACAATGCGCGGATCGGCGATCTGCACGTCAACATCGGGCTCTCGGCAGGCGACGGCGGGGCGATCATCTGGCCCCAGCTCATCGGCTACCCGCGAGCCAAGGAGTTCCTGATGACCGGCCGGCTGATCGACGGCGCCGAGGCCGCGGCCCTGGGTCTCGTGAACGAGGCGGTGCCGCCAGACGAGCTCGATGCCCGCACAGACCGCATGGTGGGCAAGCTGGAGCGGGGCGCGACGCAGGCGATCCGGCTCACCAAGGTCTCGATCAACGTCGGCCTCAAGCAGCTCGCGCATGGGATGATGGACGCCTCCATCGCCTACGAGACCCTCACCAATGTCTCCGCCGATCAT
>JAPPKP010000014.1:13475-15641 GCA_028819955.1 Rhodospirillaceae bacterium
GATGATGGACGCCTCCATCGCCTACGAGACCCTCACCAATGTCTCCGCCGATCATCGCGAAGGGCTCGCGGCCTTCCGCGAGCGCCGCAAGCCCAGATTCGACCGAAGCCGGTGACGGCGATGACGGAGCGTGCGACGCTTGGGCTCGACACCGCGGCGGAAGCGCTGGACGACGCGGCGTTGCCGGGCTGGGATCTCTCCGACCTCTACCCCGCCCCCGATTCGGACGAAATCAGGCGCGATCTGGAGCAGGCGGCTGCGGCGGCCGAGGCACTGCACGAGGAGTTCGCGGGCCGCGTCGCGAGCCTCGACGGCGAGGCGCTGGGCCGCCTGATCGCGCGCTACGAGGCAATCCAGGAGACCCTGGATCGGCTGACCAGCTACGCCTACCTCGTCTACTGCACGGCGATGGACGACGCCGAGACGGCGCAGTTCTTCCAGACCGTGCGGGAAGAGACCACCGCCACGAGCAGCAGGCTGCTCTTCCTCACGCTGGAGCTCAACCGGATCGAGGACGACGCGCTCGCAGACAAGCTGCAGGCCCCTGCGCTCGCCCGCTATGCGCCCTGGGTGCGCGACGTGCGGGCGTTCCGCCCCTTCCAGCTATCGGACGAGGTGGAGCGCCTGCTGCACGAGAAGCAGGTCGCGGGCCGCGCAGCCTGGATGCGCCTCTTCGACGAGACCATGGCGGCGTTGCGCTTCCCCGTGAAGGGCGAGGCGCTCACCAGCGCGGACGCGCTCAACCTGCTCTCGGACAAGGACCGCGAGGTACGCAAGGAGGCCGCTCAGGCATTGGGTGCCGTGCTCGGCGAGAACGTGCGCACCTTCGCCCTCATCACCAACACGCTGGCCAAGGACAAGGAGATCGAGGATCAATGGCGCGGCTTCGAGAGGCCGATCTCCGCGCGCAATCTCGGCAACCGGGTGGAGGACGAGGTTGTGGACGCGCTGATCGCGGCTGTCGAGGACTCAGCGCCCCGCCTCGCCCATCGTTACTACGCGCTCAAGGCCCGCTGGATGGGTGGGGACCGTCTCGACTACTGGGACCGAGTCGCGCCGCTGCCAGAGGACGACGATCGGCTCATCGGCTGGGACGAGGCGGTTGAGACCGTGCTCACGGCCTACCGCGCCTTCTCGCCCGAGCTTGCGGCCATCGGCCAGCGCTTCTTCGACAGCGACTGGATCGACGTGCCGGTCCGCGACGGCAAGTCGCCCGGCGCCTTCGCCCATCCGACCGTGCCGGGCGCGCACCCCTACCTGCTGCTCAACTACCAAGGCAAGACGCGGGACGTGATGATCCTGGCCCACGAGCTCGGCCACGGGGTGCACCAGGTGCTCGCGGGCGGGCAGGGCCTCTTGATGGCCGAAACCCCGCTGACGCTGGCCGAGACCGCCTCGGTCTTCGGCGAGCAGCTTACCTTCCGCGCGCTGCTCGACGACGAGAGCGACTCCGTGCGCCGCCGGGTCATGCTCGCCGGCAAGGTCGAGGACATGCTGAACACGGTGGTGCGCCAAGTCGCCTTCTGCGCCTTCGAGCGGCGCGTGCACGAGGAGCGCCGCTCAGGGGAGCTCACGCCCGATCGCCTCTCAGAGCACTGGCTCGCGGTGCAGAGCGAGAGCCTGGGCCCGGCGCTCCGCTTTCACGACGAATACCGGCACTACTGGACCTACATCCCGCACTTCATCCACGCGCCGTTCTACGTCTACGCCTACGCCTTCGGCGAGTGCCTGGTGAATGCGCTCTATGCGGTTTATCGGGAGCAGCCGGAGGGCTTCGAGCAGAAGTATCTCGACATGCTGCGGGCGGGCGGCAGCCTCCGGCACCGGGAGCTGCTGGCCCCCTTCGGCCTCGATGCGAGCGACCCTGCGTTCTGGTCGCTCGGCCTCGACGTGATCGCGGGCTTCGTCGACGAGCTGGAGGCGGCGTTCTAGGCGGGCGCTGGACGCGGGGGGTCATGACGACCGGCGCATCCCGTCGGCGATCTTCTCGGCGATAGCAATTGTCGTGATATTCGTGTTGGCGCGCGGGATCGTCGGCATTACCGAGGCATCCACGACCCTGAGGCCCGGAACGCCGCGCACGCGGCACTCACCGTCCAGCACCGCCAGCGGGTCGCCGTCCGGGCCCATGCGGCAGGTCCCGCACACGTGCCAGCCGGGCCAGAC